>JADGIB010000072.1 GCA_019683665.1 Solirubrobacteraceae bacterium | reverse complement strand
TGCGCAGCGCGGGCTCGAGCCCGCGATCCCAGTCGTGGTGGACGCTTCCGGCGTCGAGGACGTGCTCCATGGGCCGACGCTACCCGAGCGGGCGGCGCGGGTCACGTCCCGTAGCGTGGTGTAAGACGGGCTCGGACGGACCGGGGTTGTAGGTCCGGCCACCGCGGCGCTCATCATCGTCGGACTTCTTCACGGTTCGACGAACAAGGAGGCCGGCGATGGCCGGACAGCAGAGCAGGATGACGATCGAGGAGGTCGTCCGGAAGGTGCTGCGCGATGAGCATGCCGACGTGATCAAGGAATCGGTCAGGGCGGTCGCGCAGGAGATCATGGAGGCCGAGGTCTCAGAGCTCATCGGTGCCGGGCGTGGTGAGCGCACCGAGGATCGGGCGACGCATCGCAACGGCTACCGATCCAGGCGGTGGGACACCCGGGCCGGCGAGATCGAGTTGCAGATCCCGAAGCTGCGCCAAGGCAGCTACTTCCCGGGGTTCTTGCAGCCGCGCAAGCGCTCCGAGCAGGCGCTGGTGTCGGTGGTGCAGCAGGCCTATGTCTGCGGCGTCTCGACCCGGCGGGTCGATCAGCTCGTCGAGAGCCTCGGCCTGCGGATCTCAAAGAGCGAGGTCTCGCGGATCGCCGGGCTGCTCGACGAGCAGGTCCAGGCGTTTCGGCAGCGGCCGTTGGAGGGCCGCTATCCGTATCTGTTCGTTGACGCGAAGGTCGAGAAGGTCCGCGATGGCGGCCGCGTCGCCCGCAAGTGCGTCGTGATCGCCCACGCCGTCCACGAGTCCGGACGCCGGGAGATCATCGGCCTGGACGTCGGCGAGGCGGAGACCGAGGCGTTCTGGCGCGACTTCCTGCGCAGCCTCGTGGCCCGGGGCCTGGTCGGCGTCCAGCTCGCGATCTCAGACGCCCACCCGGGCCTCAAGAACGCGCTCGCGCAGGTGCTCGGCGCGCCGTGGCAGCGCTGCACCGTCCACTTCCTGCGGGATCTGCGCGGCCATGTCCGCAAAGACCAGCACGACGTCCTCGGCGCGCTCGTTCGGGGCATCTTCACCGCCGGCTCGCTGCAGGAGGCCCGCCAGCGGTTCGGGGAGGCGATCGGCCAGCTCGAGGCTCGGCTGCCGAAGATCGCCGCGATGCTCGAAGAGGCCGAAGACGACGTGCTCGCGTTCTACGCGTTCCCGGCCGAGCACTGGTCGAAGCTGCGATCGACCAACCCGCTCGAGCGGTTCAACCGCGAGATCGGCCGCCGCACCGACGTCGTCGGGATCTTCCCCGACGACGCCTCGCTGATCCGCCTGGTCTCGATGCTCGCGATCGAGGCCAACGACGAATGGCTCGTTGGCCGCAGCTACATCAGCAAGCAATCGATGGCCACGGTCCTCTCGGCCCCGAAGGAGCAGCCCCTGACCATGACCATTGACGATCAGGAGGTTGCCGAGCTCGTCGCGGCCTGAGCAGCCACCAGCATCACCGACGAGATGCGCGCTCCGCTCTTACACCACGTCCTGGGACTTGACTGCGGCGCGCGTCATGGGCCTTCGGTCGATGGCCCGCACGCCGCTCGATGGCGCCGCGGTCGAGGCAGCGCCCGCTACACCGCACCCTTCGCCAGCCAGGAGAGGCTCCAACGGAGCCTGGCGCAACCGACCCGGAGGTCGCGGCACGTCGTCGCGGTGCAGCCAGGCGACGGTCCAGCTCCAACGGAGCCCAGAGCGGACGACCCGGGTTACAAGGTTGGTCGCAACGCCCAGGTCGGCCATCACCCGGGTGCTTCAACGGAGCCCGGGTCCGGAGACCCGGGTCACCCGGTCGAGGCGGCGCCTGCATGGCGAGCACGACCTTCGGGCTTCAACGGAGCCCGGGTCCGGAGACCCGGGTCACACGAGCAGGACGCTCGGGAGCTGGGCTTCGGGCCAGCGGTGCTTCAACGGAGCCCGGGTCCGGAGACCCGGGTCACTCTACCCGCTGCCGATCGCCCGCGAGCACTAGACAGGCCGCTTCAACGGAGCCCGGGTCCGGAGACCCGGGTCACCCCGCTCCGGTCACGCTCATCCTGCGCGGCCTCATGCGGCTTCAACGGAGCCCGGGTCCGGAGACCCGGGTCACGTCAAGTGCACACCGCAAGTCCCCTCCCGCACGACGGCCGCTTCAACGGAGCCCGGGTCCGGAGACCCGGGTCACCCCTCTGGGCCTGCTACGGCTGTCCGCCTCCGCCCGGGCTTCAACGGAGCCCGGGTCCGGAGACCCGGGTCACCGGGGCTGGACCCGAGCCACTGCAGCAGGTCGGCGGTGCTTCAACGGAGCCCGGGTCCGGAGACCCGGGTCACGCCGCTGTTCTTAACGACAGCTGCGCCGATGGACTTTGCGCTTCAACGGAGCCCGGGTCCGGAGACCCGGGTCACTCCACCGGGATCGTCTGCTGGTCGCCCGTCGAGTTGCTTCAACGGAGCCCGGGTCCGGAGACCCGGGTCACGACCGGGGACACGTCGGGATGGGGTGCGCGAGCAAGCGCGCTTCAACGGAGCCCGGGTCCGGAGACCCGGGTCACAGCCCAATCGAGGTCAGCGGCGATCTTCGAGTTGCGCTTCAACGGAGCCCGGGTCCGGAGACCCGGGTCACGCGCCATCGGGCCCGAATCGCTTCGTGTTGTCGCGCTTCAACGGAGCCCGGGTCCGGAGACCCGGGTCACAGCCGCGCCCTGACGATCCTTCAGATTCGCCTCGCGCTTCAACGGAGCCCGGGTCCGGAGACCCGGGTCACGGCGACCACGAACCTCACCGGGATCCCCACAGCACACGGGCTTCAACGGAGCCCGGGTCCGGAGACCCGGGTCACGAGGTTCAGGCGGCCCTGGCCGCGCACGCCGCGGAGCTTCAACGGAGCCCGGGTCCGGAGACCCGGGTCACCGCTGAGCCGGTCGTCGCGATCGAGATCGACCTCGACGAGCTTCAACGGAGCCCGGGTCCGGAGACCCGGGTCACGGGACGGGGCGCGGGTCGGTCGGGCCTGGGAGGGCCGCGCTTCAACGGAGCCCGGGTCCGGAGACCCGGGTCACCCGGGTGTCGGTCGACGGAACCGACCTCGGCGTGTTCGAGCTTCAACGGAGCCCGGGTCCGGAGACCCGGGTCACCCCTGGCCGCCGCCGGAGCGCCCACCACCAGCCGCGGTGTGCTTCAACGGAGCCCGGGTCCGGAGACCCGGGTCACCTGGAGGCCGGCGACCTGGACGGGTTCGTGACGCAGCTGCTTCAACGGAGCCCGGGTCCGGAGACCCGGGTCACGCGCAAGGAGTTCGACCCGGAGCCGGAGCCGGAACCCGAGCTTCAACGGAGCCCGGGTCCGGAGACCCGGGTCACGCGGCAGGGGTCCATCCGGAAGGCGGCGGTGGAGTTGCTTCAACGGAGCCCGGGTCCGGAGACCCGGGTCACTCGCGTAGCGCATCACGCCGCGGGCACGGACCCCGCTTCAACGGAGCCCGGGTCCGGAGACCCGGGTCACGGTCACCCCGGCGGTGCCGGCGTGCCGGAAGACGACCTCGCTTCAACGGAGCCCGGGTCCGGAGACCCGGGTCACTGGCGGCCCGTCCGGTCCTCGCCTGCGGCCGATGAACCGCTTCAACGGAGCCCGGGTCCGGAGACCCGGGTCACCTGGAAGGGGTCTTTGACCTTCTTGCCCTTCACGAGTTTGCTTCAACGGAGCCCGGGTCCGGAGACCCGGGTCACCACGAGCGTCGCGTGCCGGATGTCGGGCGGGACGGGGCTGCTTCAACGGAGCCCGGGTCCGGAGACCCGGGTCACATGCGTGCCACTGCCGGGCCGTCGCGCGGCGCCGGCTTCAACGGAGCCCGGGTCCGGAGACCCGGGTCACCGGGGCTGATCCCCAGCGCCTTCAGCTGCCGCGTGCTGCTTCAACGGAGCCCGGGTCCGGAGACCCGGGTCACAGCTCGCAGGATTTCATCACAGTTTGCAGGGTGTTGGCGCGCGTCTGCGAGCGGTGGGCCTCGACACCGGAATCCCGCAGGGACGAGACCATGTCCGGAGTCCGAAACGGGCTCGATTGCAGGATCTTTCCACCTGCGAGCGCTCACGGCGTTCTCGACGTGACCGCAGCGCTCGCATCACCAGATGGCCGCCTCGTCCGTCAGCGGCACAGGCCGGCGGACGCCGAGGAACTCGACACACTCGACGCCGCGCCCGCGCGGCGGACCGAGGTCGAACAGGCCGATGCTGTCGGCAGCCGTGTTCATCTCCGCCGTCAGGCGCGCCTTCAGGTGCAGCAGCTCCTCCTTCGTGAGATCGCAGACGAACACCGAGTACTGGAGCGCGTACCCGAAGTCCTTGGCGACCTGGTGCACGCGACGCAGGCGTCGCGGATCGCGCACGTCGTAGGCCAGGAGATACCGAGTCCTCTCGGCCACGGCTATCGAGTTGTCAAGGGACGGTAGGCGGGCACGTCGCCCGTCAAGCTCGCGGCGAGCAGCCTGGCCTGGATCTCCAGGGTCCGACGATAACTCGCGCGGTAGCCGAAGACCGGATGGCGGAGGTGCTCCTGCATCCTGCGCTCGTACGTCGCCAGGACGCGCCGTCGCCCCGCCGCCGTCAACGCCACCGCGCCGCCGCGGGAGACGAAGCCGGATGCGTCGATCTCGCCGTTGTTGACGGCCGTCAGCACGACCGAGTCGGCGATCAGCGGCCGGAACTCCTCCGCCAGGTCGAGCGCGAGCGACGGCCGCCCGAAGCGAGGCCGGTGGTAGAGGCCGACGTACGGGTCGAGCCCCGCAGCGAGCAGCGCGATGGTCGCGTCCTTGGTCAGCATCGCGTACGCGAACGAGAGCAGCGCATTGACCGGGTCACGCGGCGGACGCCGGTTGCGATCGGCGAACGCGAAGCCGAGGTCCGCACGCAGCATCAGCCCGAACCGGGAGAAGTACAGGCGCGCCGCGGTCCCCTCGATCCCCAGCAACGCCTCCGGGCTGTCGGCTGACTCCGCCTGACGCATGAGCCGGGCGAGCTGGTCGACGGTGTCGCGGGCTTCCGGGCCGCCGTGGCGGCGGAGCATCGTCCGCTGGTTGCGGATCTTGCCGACGACGAACGCACGCGCCTGGTGAAGCGCACCGACCGCGGCCGCCCGGTGCTGGCGCATGCGCAGCGCGACGTTGCCCGGCGGCATGCCGATCGCGTAGCCGCTCAGCCAGCCGCCCATCGTCAGCCACAGGACCGGCAGCCCGCGGTCGAAGCACTCCCGCAGCAGCGCCGAACCGACGTCGACGTTGCCGAACACCGCGATGTGGGACACGTCGATGAGCCGCCGCTCGGCGACCGTCTCGCCCGCCTCGCGCAGGACGACCCGCTCGCCTCGCTTGGTCACCCGTGAGCCCGGGGTCGTCGCGTAGAGCGGCGTCGCCGCCGGGTCTCGGGCGATCAGCCGGCGCGGAGGCCCCGGCGCGCGCTCGCGCAGCAGGTTGACCTCGTCCGGCAGGCACAGCCCGACGAGCGAGCAGCGCGGGCACTTCGGGCTGTCGACGAGCGGCGGCGGAGCGGTCGTCCGGCGCGCGGTCTCGCGGAGCTCGTCGATCGCCGCCCGGGTCCGCTGCTCCAGCGCGGCGTCGATCTCGATCCGCACCCGCTGCCGGGTCTGCGCGAAGTAGACCACGGCGTGCTCGACCCGGTAGCCGTGCTCACGAAGCAGGAGCACCTGGGCGCAGAGCTGGACGCGCTCCGGTTCGTGCAGCGGCATCTCGGCCGCGACCGGGCCCCCGCGCTTGACCTCCACCGGCACGGCCGTCGCGCCGCGCCGCTCGAGGATGTCGATCCTGGCGATCAGGCCGAGCGTCTCCGAGCCGAGGGTGACCGACATGGCTCGCGGCGGCCCATCGCCGCCCTCGGAGTGCCCGCCCCCGGGGGCGGGGACGGCACCGCGCTCGCGGTCGACGGCCCGGTGTGCCCAGCGGCCCTCGACGGTGTCGGCGTTGTCGGCGAACAGGTGGTCGACCCACTCCAGGTAGGCGAGCCGCGGGCAGTAGACGTGCTCGTTGAGAATCCGCGCCGGGATGAGGGGCAGGTCGGCAGCCACGGCGCCCCTTCACGTGAGCGGCTCGAACCGCCCCAACCCGAAGTGGCTGTGCGCGCCGATCGCGATCGGCCCGAGCACCGGGCACGGGAAGCGGATCACCGCCCCGACCGCGCGACGGGCGCTCCGCCGCGACACGCCCGGGCGGGTCAGCGTGAACGCCGACCACGCTCCGGGCACCAGGTCGATCGACTCCGGCTCGGGTAGCCCCCGGTAGGCCAGCTCACGTGCGATCTGCTCGACGGGCCCCTCCACGATCCGGCCCGCGCGCCGCTTCGGGTGACGGGGCAGGACGAAGGGCGTCGCCGACCGCCAGGTGGCGGAGGGCCCGACCAGCTGGGGGATGACCAGCGTCCGCACGTCGCCGAGCGCGGCGAGCCCGACCCGCACCGGCTCGGGCTGGTCGCGGAACCGCAGCCGCCGCAGCGAGGCGATGGCCGCGACCTCGTCGTCGCCGAGCCCCCCGGGCGCCCAGATCCACAGGTGGTCGGCCCGCCGGGCGCCCCGGTCGGCCCCGACGAGGTAGTGCGCGTGGCGGTGCTGGTCGTCGCGGGGCGTGCCGTCGGGCTTGTGCCCGCTGAAGACGGAGGAGGCCCCGCCGACGACATCGTCGTAGCGGCGTTGCAGCGCGGCGCGCAGCACGTAGGCGACGGTGATCGCCTCGTGCAGGGACGGCCTGGATCCTCCGTGGACGCGCAGGTGCGCAAGCGTCGGCGCGCCCTGGGCGGCGGGCGGCGCGGCGGGCGGCGCCGGCGGCTCCCACACAAGGTAGGGCACCCGGCGCACCCCGTCGGGCATCAGCCGCCGCGCCCGGCGCAGGTCCGAGATCGAGACGTCGAGCGCCCCGACCGCGTCGCGCTCGACAGCCCACAGCTCGACCCGGCGGGCCTCCGATCCCCACGCCGGATCCGTCTCGGCCGGAACCGCGTTCGCCTCGCCCTGGAGGCCGTCGACGACGCGCATCGTGCAGACCGACTCCGACCGGCCGAGGTAGCCGACCGCCTGCGCCGCCCGCGCCAACACGCCTCGCTGGTCGGACGGCAGGTCCGCGTCCCACGCCACCTGGAGCTCGGCGTCGGGGGCGACCGCGAGGAACGCGTCGACGACGAGGCTCGTCGCCCCCGCGTTCGTCGGGCTCCACGTCGCCAGCGGGTAGTAGTGGCGCGTGTGGGCCGGCGCGGCCGGCGGCACGACGTAGCGGGGCGGCGGGGCGGCGGCGAGCGCGCGCAGCGCCTCGCGCAGCGTCGCCTGCTCGCCGCGCAGCCCGGCGTGCGCGTAGCCGGCGGCCACGAGGGCGCGCATGATGCGCCAGGGGCTCGGCGGCCACTCGATCAGCGCCTCGTTGACGTGCGCCCCCCACGGCGTCGCGTGGACGCGCCCGAGATGGAACGAGACCGCGAGACCGATCACCGCGCTCAGCCCTTCGGGCTCCAGACCGCGGTCCGCTCCCCGGGCGCCTCGAACGTCACCGCGTCGATGGCCGAGGCCAGCTCGGCGACGACCTCGCCGGCGGGCGGCAGCGCGAGCCCCTCCGGCTTGCGGACCTCGACCGACTCGATCTCCAGGTCGCACGCGGTCCGCAGGCGCAGCGGCCCGTCGAGCAGCGACGTCAGCTCCCACAGGGCCAGCAGCTCCAGCAGACGGGTCTGCTCGGCCGCCAGGCCGTAGCCGCGGACCTGCTCCAGATCGACGACGGCGCTGAGCACGATCTCGTCGGCGACGTACTCGGTGCGGCTGAACGGGACGAACCCGTACCCCTCCTCGGCCCCGCTCCCCTCCGACGTGACGAACTGCACGTCGTCGCGCTTCAGACCGCCGGAGACGAGCGGCGCCACGCCGTGGGCCTCGATCGTCGCGGCGGTCACGCGGCGGATCTTGGGGTTGCCGGGGAACTCCCGGGCGGAGAAGAACACCCCGTGGATCAGGCACAGCGGATCGAGCTCGAAGACCGCCCGGTAGATCGCCGGCATGTCGAGCGGGGTCTTCGGGGCCAGCCCGAGGCGGTCGGCCAGCCACGTCGCGCCGTTCTCGTCGTCGATCGTCGCGTTGCGCAGGTACGCGGACGCGAGCCGGTGCGGCTCCAGGCGCGAGGAGGTGAGCAGCCGACCCTCGGGATCGCGGACGGCGATCCACGGCAGCGGCCGCAGCAGCTCGATCGGCTCGCGGGAGGCCGCGTCGGTCCCGACGGCCTCCAGGTGGTTGGCCATCGACTGCACGGACTCCACGAGCAGCGACGGCTGCCCGCCCGGGCGGGTGAACTCGGCCGGACCGAGGTTCGCGAACCCGGTCGGCTGGAAGCTCGATCCGGCGACCGGCCGCAGACGGGCGTCGAGGACGAGCCGCGGCGCTCGCGGCAGCTCAAGGGGCAACGGGGACCTCCCTCTCGTCGTAGGTGGTGATGGCGCCGATCACGGCGTGGAGCGTGGCGGTCGCCGGGCGGGCCAGCAGCGCGGCGGCGAGCCGCTCGCCGTCGGCGGCCGCGGCGCTCGCGACGAGATCGGCGGGCGTCGCGATCGGCGCGAGCTCCCCGAGGCGCAGCCGCAGGTGGACCGCGTCGACGACGTCGCGGACCCGGCCGGCGCGCAGTCGCGTGACCCAGTCGGCGCGGGGCACGATGCGGACCTCGTCGTCGGCCCGCGGGTCGTGAAAGGCGAGCAGCAGGTGAGCCAGGAGCGGGTCCCGGACCACGACGGGGCCAGGATCCGGCCGCCACCCGACCGCCGACCAGTCGAGCACGAGGAGCCCGCGCAGGAGCGCGGCGAGCCGGCGCTCGTCCAGCGCGCCCGCCACGAACCGCTCGAGATCCTCGAGCCGCGCGGGGATCCCGCGGGTGAATCCCCCGGCCCCATCGCGCAGCCGCCGCTCGTGGATCGCTGCCAGCCGGCGGACGATCGGCGCCTCGCTCGGCGGCGCCCACCCGGCCGCGGGCGCATAGGCCCGGTCCTGCCCGACGAGCGCCGCCCGCAGCGTGAGGGCCGTGGAGGGGGCCGGGGCCGTGGACGGCGCGGCCCCACGCCGATCGGCCAGGGACGCGTACGCGATCGCCAGCCGGGTCTCGGCGCTCGCGGTGTCCAGCAGGTCGAGCCACGGCGCCGCCGACGCGCCGCGCAGCGGCCGGACCTGCTCCACCCCGGACCGCGTGCACGCGGCCTCGACGTCGCCGAGCGCGGCCACCACCCGCTCCGCGGCAGCGGCCGATCCCTCAGCGGCGAGGGCGAACACGGCCCGCTCGAGCGCCCGGATCGCCTCGCGGGGGCCCCGCGGGACGTCTCCAGCGCCGTAGCGGACGATCCGCCCCAGCCAGGGGTCGAGCGTGCCGAGGGCGCCGGCCGCGGGACGCTCGCGGACCTCGATCCTGCCCGCGGGGATGCTCACGTTCGACTGCCCCGCACGCTCCAGGATCGCGAACCGCTGGAAGCTCCGGATCCCTCGCGCCACGCCGAGCTCGCCGACGGCACGCGCGGCGTCCAGGCCGGTGACCGCGTCGCGGCGCCCCACCTGGACGCGGCCCTCGCGCAGCATCGCGCGAACCTCGGCCAGGCGGGCCGGACGCGACCACGTCGGCATCCACAGCTCGGCGCGCCCCTTCTCGCCGGCGACCGCCGACCCGTACCCCGCCGCCGTCGGACGCAGCGTGAAGGGCGCGACGAGCGTCCCGTCGCCGGCGAGGCGCCGCGCGGCGGCCGGGGCGAGCACCACCGCGCCGCTGACCGCGAGCACGAGGTCCCACGGATTGCCCAGCGCGTCGGCCTCCCCCGCGGGCGAGTTCACCGGGGAGACGTCGCGCCGCAGGTGCGCCAGGCTGAGCTTCGGACGCAGCGCCGCCGGAGCGCCCACGAGCGCCGCCCGCAACGTGGCCTGCCGGTCGCTCGTGCCGAGCAGCCCGAACGCCTCGGCCACGCACTGCGCGTAGTTGTTGGCGATGTCGTAGCGGCCGTCGTTGCCGCCCGACCCCAGCAGCGGCGGGTAGCGCAGCTCCCCGTCGACCTCCACGACCGCCGCGTCGAGCCACTCGAGCGCGTCATCGGGAAGCTCCGCCCGCAGGGCGCGGACGAGCGCGGGCTTCTCGTCGCGGGGGTCGGGCTTGGCCGTCAGCCCCAGCGTGCGAAGCACCGACCGCGCGACAGCGATCGCCGTCTTCATCCGAGCGAGCCGCGGGTCGTCCGCCGCCTCGATGGCGTCGATCCCGTCGGTGTTGTCCTTCGGGTAGAAGCCGCTGCCGCCGTTCCACGGCGAGACGACCGGCAGCGGCGTCCAGCGCTCTAGGAGGAACGTCTCCAGCGACCCCAGCTCGTGGCGGGAGTGGAGCGCGAACCCGGCGGGGCTCCAGGCCCCGGCGGCCTGCGGGTCGTCCTGGCGGCTGACGATCGCCAGCAGGCCGAGCCCCTTGAGGTAGCCGAGGAGCGAGTCGCTTCGGATCCCCGGCAGCGTCAGCTCAGGCACTGGCCCTCCAGTCCGCGATCCGCACCAGGGCCTCCAGGTAGGCGAGCCGGAACGGCCCCAGATCCTCGAGCAGGTCGGCTGCCATCGCCGACCAGCCCCCGCCGAGCTCCATCTCGTCGAGGGCGAGTTCGCGCGCCGCCAGCTCGCCGTGCGGCGTGGCGACGGCGGGCAGCTCGTCGCCGTCGACGACGCCGAGCGCGAACCGCGCAGCGGGCGGCGCCCCGTCGGGGAGCTGCTCGCCGGGTGCGGGCCGGATCGACATGCGCACGCGGCCGTGGTGGGCGGCGACGAGGTAGCGGACGAGCGGGTCCGCGTCGTCGCGCAGCGCGAGCGCGCTCGCCAGCTCGTGGCGGAAGTACGGGCGCACGTGCCGCCCGCCCGCCGTCGCGCTCTTCGCCCAGACCCCGGCGGCGCGACGGCGCTCGCGCTCGTCGAGGTCGGCGAGCGTCCCCAGCAGCATCGCCTGGAACGCCGGATGCGCCTTGCCGACGTCGTGGAGGGCCGCCGCGGCCCGGACGGCCTCGCCCGCGTCCGGCGGCAGCAGCCGCGACGCGAGCGCCTCCGCCGCCCTTTCCGTCTGCGCGAGATGCTCCTCCAGCGTCACCCAGGCGCCGGCCACGGATCCGGCGTCCGAGGCGAGCGCCTCCGCCGGAGCGCCCGGAGCGTCGAGCACCGTCGGCCGGTCGCCCTTCGCCCCGGTCCAGCCGCGCTCGGCGTCGTAGCCGCCCTCGCCGGCCGCCAGCAGGATCGTGCTCCCCGGCGGCACGCGCTCGTCCTCGCGGAGCCGCACCCACTCGCCGTCGACGTGATCGAAGCGCCAGCGCGCCCGCCGGCGCACCGCGTCGATCGGCACGGTGACGAGCTCGTCGCGCTGCGGGGCGGGCTCGTCGTCGAAGCGCACCCGGTCCGGGTCGACCGCCCGGAAGAAGACCGCGACGGTGCGCTCGTCGTCGGGGCGGATGAACGGCGAGACGTCGACGTCGGCGCCCGACAGGTCCGGCGCCGTGTCGAACAGGTCGAGGAGGTCGACGCGGCGCAGGACGGCGTCGGGGCTGCGGCGCTCGGCGACGCGCATCCCGGACAGCCGCGCCGGCGACGCGCTCTCGCCGACCAGTCCCCGGAACGCCTCGGCCGCGGCGTCGAGGTCGTCGGGGTGGTACGGCGCCGCGTCGCGCTCGGCGAGCGTCCCGCGGTCGAGCCAGACCACGGTCGCCTCGGCGTGCTCGCCCGCCCGGTTGCAGCGCCCCAGCCGCTGGACCATCGAGCTGAACGG
Source organism: Solirubrobacteraceae bacterium (assembly GCA_019683665.1). Classification (GTDB taxonomy): domain Bacteria; phylum Actinomycetota; class Thermoleophilia; order Solirubrobacterales; family Solirubrobacteraceae; genus Capillimicrobium. The sequence continues at coordinate 1,272 of JADGIB010000072.1, read as the reverse complement.
GGCGGTCTCGGTGAGCAGGGTCGCGCTCGACAGGTCGATCCCGGCCTCGATGACCTGCGTGGCGACGACGATCGTCCCCTCCGGCCCCGGGTCGGCGAGCGCCTCGGCGAGCCGGGCCGCGCGGTCGGGCGGCCGGTAGCGGGAGTGGATGAGGACGACGTCCGGGCCCACCGCCCCGCGCCGACGGCGAAGGGCCGCGTGGATCGCCTGCGCCGTGTCGACGCGGTTGACGACGACGAGCGTGCGGGTCCCGGGGACGTGCCGGTCGACCGCGACCTCGGCGATCCGGGCGCCGAGCTGCGCGCGGGCGGCGTCGGCGAGGTCGACGCGCACGACGGTCTTCACCGCGTCGAGCCGCCCGGCCAGCGGCCCGGCGCGATCGGCCGCCGACAGCCTGACGACGTCGCCGCCGGGCTCGTGATCGATCGTCCGCAGGGCGTCGTGGTCGACGGTCGCCGACATCCAGATCGTCTGGCACGGGGCGCTCACGCCGAGCCTCCGCCGCAGCCCGGCGAGCTGCGCCGACGTCGTCCGAGCCGGCCCCATGAGCTGGACCTCGTCGAAGACCCAGCGGCAGTCGTTGTTGAGCAGCCCGAACGAGACGGGCCACGCGAAGCGGCTCTCCCCGTAGCCGCGGTTCAGCGCCCGCGAGAGGAGCATGTCGATCGTGCCGACGAGGACCATGCGCCGGTCCGGGTCGCGGCGCCAGTCGGCCGTCTCGACGCCGCCCATGAGCACGTGCACCGGGATCGCCTCGCCGAGGCGCTCCAGCGCCCGGCGGACGACGTCCGCCGTCTGCTCGACGAGCGTCCGCATCGGCAGCGCGTAGACGAGCCGTCGCGGCGCGTCGGGGTCCGCGAGCCAGGGGATCAGCGCGGCGAACGTCTTGCCCGCTCCCGTCGGGACCTCGATGACGTCCGGCGGCGCGTCGCGTTCAACGAGCTCCCGCTGGTAGTCGTAGGGCTCGAAGCCCGTCGCCCGGCGGAACAGGTCGATCGCGTCGCGCGGCTCGCTCACAGCTCCCCAGCGAGTTCGGCTCGGCGAACCGCGCAGCCACCGTCGACGACCAGCCGAGAACGGCAGACCCGCCCCACATCTCTTCTACGGTCGCGTCCGTGCACACCCAACATCCGTGATGATGCGTCTGCCGCTCGGCAGGGTAAGCACTGACCCTGCGGACCGGCAAGCGCGTCAGCACTCGACCCTCGCAACAACCCGGGAAGGCGCCCCCCCGCGGGGGGGGGCCCCCCCCCCCCCCCGCGCCCCGGGCGG
>JADGIB010000071.1 GCA_019683665.1 Solirubrobacteraceae bacterium | reverse complement strand
CCGCCCCCGCGTCGCCGTCGTCGAGCGCGTCGAGCGCCTCACCCCCAGCCTGATCCGCATCGTCTTCGGCGGCGACGGCCTCGACGGCTTCGAGGCCGGCGCGTTCACCGACCACTACGTCAAGCTCCAGTTCCCGCCGCCGGGCGCCCCGTACGCGCCGCCGTTCGACCCCGAGGCGGTGAAGGCGCAGGTGCCGCGCGAGCTGTGGCCGCGCACGCGCACGTACACGGTCCGCGCCTGGGACCCCGACGCGCGGCGGCTCACCATCGACGTCGTCCACCACGGCGACCACGGCATCGCCGGCCCGTGGGCGGCGGCCGCCCGGCCCGGCGACCGCATCCAGCTCCTCGGCCCCGGCGGGGCCTACGCGCCCGACCCGCGGGCCGACTGGCACCTCATGGTCGGCGACCCGAGCGTCCTGCCCGCGATCGCCGCCTCGCTGGCGCGCGTGCCGGCCGGCGTCCCCGTCCACGTGCTCGTCGCCGTCGGCGGCCCCGAGGACGAGGTGCCGCTCGAGAGCCCGGGCGACCTCCGCGTCCGCTGGCTGCACCACGGCGAGGCCGGGGTGGCCGCCGACGCCGACCTCCTCGTCGACGCGCTGCGCGAGCTCGACTGGCCCGCCGGCCGCGTCCACGCGTTCGTCCACGGCGAGGCGAACGCGGTCCGCGCCGTCCGCCGCCACCTGCTCGCCGACCGCGGCGTCCCCCGCGAGGACCTGTCGGTCTCCGGCTACTGGAAGCTCGGCCGCACCGACGAGGGCTGGCGCGAGGAGAAGCCGCAGTGGAACCGCCTCGTCGAGCAGGACGTCGCCGGACCGCTGTCCCCGTGATGCCACCCGCAGCCGCCGGAACCCGTAGGGTGCGCGCCATGAGCGCAACCGGGCGGGCACAGCGACGCGACGCGATCCTCGACGCCGCCTGCACCGTCCTGGCCGAGCAGGGCCTGGAGGGGACCCGCATCGCTGACGTCGCCAAGCGGGTGGGCATCAGCCCCGGGCACGTCCTCTACTACTTCGAGTCGAAGGCCGACCTGTTCCTGCAGTCGCTCGCCGCGGTCGAGGAGCGGCTGCGCGACGAGGCGCTCGCGCGGTTCGAGGACCTCCCCCGCGCGGCCGACCGCTGGAACGCGATGCTCGAGGTCATGGCCCCGGCCGGGCCGGGCGACTTCAAGCTCCTGCTGTGGCTGGAGGCCTGGGAGATCGCGCCCCGCGACGAGCGGGTCGCCGCGTTCACCGCCGCCCTCGAGGACCAGTGGCAGGCGCTGCAGCTCGACGTGCTGCGCCAGGCGCAGGCCGACGGCGAGATCGCCCCCGACCGCGACCTGCGCGAGTTCGTGACGCGGTTCTCGGCGTTCTTCGACGGGCTGACGATCCAGGTCGTGACCGGCTCGCGGCGCATCGACCGCGAGCACATGCTCGAGATCTGCCGCGACTACGCCCGCACGCAGCTCGGCTGGCGGGTCTAGCCGGCGGCCGGCTCGTAGACGCGGCTGGGGACCTCGCCCCAGAGCTGCTCAAGCCGGTAGAACTCGCGCGTCTCGGGCGTGAACACGTGGACGACGACGTCGAGGTAGTCCATGAGGACCCAGCGGGCCTCGGCGAGGCCCTCGACGCGCCGCGGCAGCAGCCCGTGCTGCTCCTTGAGCGCCTGGTGGATCCCGTCGTGGATCGCCTTCACCTGGCGGTCGGTGTTGCCGGTGCAGATGACGAACAGGTCCGTGTAGCCGATCGCGCCCCGCAGGTCGAGGACGACGATGTCGGACGCCTTCTTGTCGGCGGCCTGCTCGGCGATCGCGTCGGCGAGCTGGTCCGAGGTGAGCTGGGGCGTGCTCAAGAGCGGTGCACCTCCGTCCGGTAGAGCGCCCGCGCGCCGATGAGGCGCGCCACGTCGTCGGGCACGAGGTAGCGGATCGGCCGACCCGCGCGCACCCGGTCGCGGATGTCGGTCGAGGAGACGTCCAGGCGAGGCATCGCGAAGAAGCGCAGCCGCTCGGGCACGCCGCGCAGCCCGTCCAGCGAGCGGAGGATCTCGTCGCGGCCGATCCCGGAGCGCTCGGCGACGCCGAGCACCGCCAGGTCGAGCAGCGCCTCGGGCTCGCGCCACTCGGGGAGGCTCGCGGCCATGTCCCCTCCGACGATGAACGTCAGCTCGTCACCTGGCGACGTCGCATGGATCGCCCGCAGGGTATCGATCGTGTAGGACGGCCCCGGCCGGTCCAGCTCGATCCGCGACACGCCCAGCCGCGCGTCCTTCGCCACCGCCGCCTCGCAGAGCGCCAGGCGCACCTCGGGCCCCGGGTCGTCGGGGGCCTCCTTGTGCGGCGGGACGCGGGTCGGCACGAGCACGACCGCGTCCAGGCCGAGCTGGTCCAGCGCCTCCTGGGCGCAGACCAGATGCCCGATGTGCGGCGGGTTGAACGTGCCGCCGAGGATGCCGAGCCTACGCCCGGACGTGCCCGTCGCCCTCCACGAGGTACTTGAACGTGCACAGCTCCCGCAGGCCGATCGGGCCGCGCGCGTGGAGCTTCTGGGTCGAGTTGCCGATCTCGGCCCCCATCCCGAACTCGCCGCCGTCGGTGAACCGCGTCGACGCGTTCACGTAGACGCAGGCCGCGTCGACGCCGCGCTGGAACGCGCGCGCCGCCGCCGTGTCGCGGGTGACGATCGCCTCCGAGTGGCCGGAGCCGTGCTCGTTGACGTGGTCGATCGCCGCCTCGACGGAGTCGACGACGCCGACGGCGAGCTCGAGCGCGAGGAACTCGGTGTCCCAGTCGGCGGCGGCCGCCTCGCCCATCTCGGCGATCGCCCGCGCCCGCTCGTCGCCGCGCAGCTCGACGCCGGCCTCGCGCAGCGCCGCGGCGGCGCGCGGCAGGAACGCCTCGGCGACGTCGGCGTGGACGAGGAGCGTCTCGGCCGCGTTGCAGACGCCGGGCCGCTGCGTCTTGGCGTTGACGACGATCTCGAGCGCCTGGTCGAGGTCGGCGCTCGCGTCGACGTAGACGTGGCAGTTGCCCGACGCGGCGTAGATGACCGGGACGGTCGCGACCTCCTGGAGCGCCGCCTTCAGGCCCTCGCCGCCGCGCGGGATGACGAGGTCGACGAGCCCGTCCTGGGTCGCGAGCTCGGCCAGCGCCTCGCGCCCGCCGCCGAGGAGCTGGATCGCCCCCGCCGGCGCCGCGGCCGCCGCGATCTGCGACAGGACCGCGTTCGAGTGCGCGGCCGACGACGACCCGCGCAGGACGATCGCGTTGCCCGACTTCAGGCACAGCGCGGCGGCGTCGATCGTCACGTTCGGCCGCGCCTCGTAGACGACGGCGACGACGCCGAGCGGCACGCGGACCTTGCGCAGGTCGAGGCCGTTGGGCAGCCGCCGGCCGTCGACGACCTCGCCCACCGGGTCGGGCAGCGCGGCGACCTGGCGCACGCCGGCGGCCATCGCGGCGACGCGGGCCTCGTCGAGCGCGAGCCGGTCCATGAGCGCGCTCGACAGGCCGGCCTCGCGGCCCGTCTCGAGGTCGCGCGCGTTGGCGGCGAGGATCTCCGGCGTGCGCTCGACCAGCGCGTCGGCGATCGCGTGCAGCGCCGCGTCCTTGGCGGCGGTGTCGAGCTGCGCGAGCGCGCGCGAGGCGCGCTTGGCCTCGCGGCAGATGTCGGTGACGGTGGGCGTGGCGACGGCCATTCGACAAGGGTACGCCGTTCAGGCGAGCACGAAGTGGTCGCGGTGGATCGCCTCCTCCCCCGCGCGCGGCAGCCGCTCGCGCACCTCGGAGGACTTCAGGCCGGCGACCTGGCGCAGCTCGGCCGCGCTGTAGCTGGCGATGCCCTTGCCGACCGGCTCGCCGTCGAAGGCGACGTCGACCGCGTCGCCGACGTCGAAGTCGCCCTCGACGCCGACGACCCCGACCGGCAGCAGCGACGTCCCGCCGTGGCGCAGCGCGCGCGCCGCGCCGGCGTCGACGTGGATCGTCCCCTGGCTCGGGCGCGCGTACTTCAGCCACAGCTTGAACGACGAGTACCGCGGCCCGCCGGCCCGGAAGCGCGTCCCCTCCGGCGCGCCGTCGAGCGCCCGCGCCAGCGCGCCCGGCCGCACGCCGCTGCAGATGACGGTCTCGATGCCGCCCGCGGCGGCGATCTCGGCGGCGACGACCTTCGAGCGCATCCCGCCGGTCCCCATCGGCCCGGTGTTGTGGCCGATCTGGAGCGCGTCGAGCTCGGCCATGTCGCGGACCTCGGGGACGAGCCGCGCGTCCGGGTCGCGGCGCGGGTCGGCGGTGAAGACCCCGTCGGTGTCGGTGAGGACGACGAGCAGGTCGGCCCCGACGAGGATCGCGACCTGGGCGGCGAGGAAGTCGTTGTCGCTGAAGGAGATCTCCTCGGTCGCCGTCGTGTCGTTCTCGTTGACGACCGGGACGATCTCCCACGCCAGCAGCCGCTGCAGCGTCTGGCGCGCGTTGAGGTAGTGCTCGCGGTAGGAGAGGTCGAACAGCGTCAGCAGCACCTGGGCGCCGGTGACGCCGCGGGCGGCGAGCGCCTCGTCCCACAGGCGGAACAGCTTCCCCTGGCCGACGGCGCTGAGCGCCTGCAGCTCGTCGATCGCGCTGGGCCGGTCGGGCCGGTCGAGCGCGATGAGGCCGCGGGCGATCGCCCCGCTGGAGACGAGCACGACGTCGTCGCCGGCGGCGCGCCGGCGGGCGACCTCGTCGCAGACGGCCTCCAGGACCGCGTCCTGGGAGGCCATCGCCGAGCCCAGCTTGACGACGTAGCGGGCCATCGGCTCAGGCGGTCGCGCGCAGCCGCATCGCCAGCAGCGGGAACCCGAGCGTCGAGACGATGCCGGCGCCGACGAGCGACGCGGCGATCGCCGGGTCCATCGTGCCGGCGTCGACGGCGAGCGCGGTGATCGCGACGACGAGCGGCAGCTCGGTGGACGAGTACAGGGCGAGCGCCCGCCGGGCGCGCCCGTCGAGGACGCCCCGGTAGAGGACGAGCGCGGGCAGGCCGCGCACGGCGAGGAACAGGGCCAGGAAGAGCGGGAGCAGGGCGAGCGCGGTCGCGCTGCCCAGGAGCGCGTCGAGGTCGAACTTCATGCCGGAGACGACGAAGAAGAACGGGATCAGGAAGCCGTAGCCGACCGCGGTGAGCTTCGACTCGAGCACCTCGACGTCGTGGCGGCCGACGACCTGGCGGAAGATCAGGCCGGACATGAACCCGCCGAGGAGCACCTCGAGGCCCATCTCGGCGGCGAGCGCGAGCAGCGCGATGACCATGACGACGACGAGGCGCACCGCGAGCTGGCTGGAGGAGTTCAGCGTGCGGGTGAGCACCGGCCAGGTGCGGCCGGCCGACCGGACCGCCACCGCGCCGACCAGCAGCGACACGAGCACGAAGGCGATGAGGATCGCGACCTGGTGGCCGGGCTGGTCGGTCGACAGGAAGATCGTCATGAGCATGATCGGGCCGAACTCGGCCGCGGCGCCGGCGGCCAGCAGCTGGGTGCCGAACGCGGTCCGCAGGTCGCCGGTGTCGGCCAGGATCGGCAGGAGCGTCCCGATCGCGGTCGTCGCCATCGCGCAGGCGACGTAGACGGGCGCGTCGACGAGCCCGACGAGCCAGAGCACGCCCGCCGCCGCGTGCGCGAGCAGCAGCGAGATCACCCAGCCGAGGCCGGCGCGCCGCAGCGGGCCGCCCTTGATGCGCTCGACGTCGATCTCGTAGCCGGCGAAGAAGAAGAGCATCCCCAGGCCGAGGTTCGCGAAGAACTCGGTGAAGTGGTCGACGACGGCGAGGTCGAGGACCTGGGGGCCGACGTGGATGCCGAGCGCGAGCTCGACGACGACGACCGGGACGACGAGGCGCGGCGCGACGACCGCCGTGAACGCGGCCGCGGCCCCCGCGCAGAGGATGATGACGAGGAACGAGGCGGCGTCGACGACGGTCATCACGCCCCCGGGTCCAGCTCGAACACGACGTCGCCGATCTCGACCTCGTCGCCGGGCTCGAAGCCGGCGTCCTGGAGCGCGCGGATGACGCCGATGCGCGCGAGGCGGTGCTCGAGGTAGGCCATCGCCTCCTCGTTGTCGGGGTCGTAGCGGGCCAGGAGCCGCTCGATGCCCTCGCCGACGACCCGGAAGCTCCCGGGGCCGGTCCGCTCGACGTGGAACTCGCGCCGGGCGGCGGGGCGGAACGTGCGGTGCTCGGCCAGCGCCTCCTCCCCGGGCGCCTCGATCGGCAGCGCCTCGGCCTGCGCGACCGGGACGCGCTCGAACAGCAGCCCGACGAGCTCGTCGAGGCCGCGGCCGGTCGCGCTCGAGGTCACGACGACCGGGATGTCGTCGTCGAGCGTCTCGCGCCACAGCTCGGCCGCGGCGGCCGCGTCCTCCTCGGGGACGAGGTCGGCCTTCGACAGGGCGAGGATCCGCGGCAGCGCGGCCAGGCGCGGGTCGTGCGCGGCCAGCTCGGCCTCGATGACCGCGTGGTTGTCGGCCGGGTCGCTGCCGTCGAGCGGCGCGAGGTCGAGGACGTGGACGAGGACCCGGGTGCGCTCGACGTGGGCGAGGAAGTCGTGGCCGAGCCCGGCGCCCTCGCTGGCGCCCTCGATCAGCCCGGGGATGTCGGCGATGACGAGCTGGCGGCCGTCGCGCTCGACGGTGCCCAGGACGGGCTCCAGCGTCGTGAACGGGTAGTCGGCCACCTTCGGGTCCGCGCGCGTGAGGCGCCGCAGCAGCGACGACTTCCCCGCGTTGGGCAGGCCGACGAGCCCGACGTCGGCCAGCAGCTTCAGGCGCAGCTCCAGCCAGCGCTCCTCGCCGGGCAGCCCCCGCTCGGCGAAGCGCGGCGCCTGGCGGGTCGCGCTCGCGAAGCGCTTGTTGCCGCGCCCGTACGGGCCGCCGCGGGCGACGACGACCCGCTGGCCGGGATGGACGAGGTCGACGTGCAGGCCGTCCTCGGACGTCACGACGGTGCCGGGCGGGACGGCGACCTCGAGCGTGGGGCCGTCGGCGCCGACGCGGTTGGCGCCCTGCCCGTGCTGGCCGGGCCGCGCCTTGTAGTGGGCCTTGCGCTTGAACGACTGCAGGTCGCGCAGCGAGTCGTCGACCCGCAGCACGACGTCGCCGCCGCGGCCGCCGTCGCCGCCGTCGGGGCCGCCGCGGGGCACGTGGGCCTCGCGGCGGAACGACTGCGAGCCGTCGCCGCCGCGTCCGCCCTGCACGAAGATGCGCGCCTTGTCGTAGAGCATGGTCCGATCGGCCCACGATCCTACGGGGGCGTCCGCGCGCCGCGGGCGGCGGCCGCGCTCGAACGGGCGTCCAGCCGCCCGGCCGTGCGGTCCGCCGCGCGGGATATCGTCCGCCCCAGCCTGGGGCTCGGTCCCCCGGTGTCCCTCCCCCGGGGCGCGCGCGTCGCCGCTCCGCCGGGTGGGCGGTTTCGATGCAGCAGGGTCGGCCCGTCCCGGGTGCTCCCGGGGCCGTCAGAGCGGGCCGGCCCTGCCTGTGCCCGCGGCCGGGTCAGTCCCGGGGGCGGCGGGCGAGGTCGCGGTCGTGGCGGCGCAGGAAGCGCCCCACCCCGGTCAGGTCGGCCGCGTCGCCGGGAACGCTCCCGTCCTCGAGGGCGCGGTCGCGGGGATGACGCGGGTCGTCGTCGAGCCGGCGGCGGGCCTCCTCCGCCGACTCGAGCGAGCGGTCGCGGTGCTGCCGACGGTCATCCCCGCCGGCCACGGCTCAGTCCCCGGCGGGCGCGACGGAGACGACCCGGCCGCGGCGGCCGGTGCTGAACCGGACGACCCCGGCCGTGCGGGCGTACAGGGTGTCGTCCTTGCCGATCCCGACGCCCTCGCCGGGATGGAAGCGGGTGCCGCGCTGGCGGACGATGATCTCGCCGCCGGTCACCGTCTGGCCGGCGAACACCTTCACGCCCAGGCGCTTGGCGTTGCTGTCACGGCCGTTGCGCGAGGAGCCGAGGCCCTTCTTATGCGCCATTGCTGATCTCCGTGATCTCGATGCGGGTGAGCTGCTGCCGGTGGCCGGTCGTGCGCTTGTAGCCGCGCTTGGGCTTGAACTTGAAGACGCGGATCTTGTCGCCCTTCTCGTGACCGACGACCTTGGCGGAGACCTTGACCCTCTTCAGGCCGTCCGGGTCGAACACCGCATCCTCGTCGGCGAACAGCACCGGCTCGAGCTCGACGCTCTCGCCCTCGTCGGCGGCGAGCTTCTCGACGAGCAGGGTCTGCCCCTTCTCGACGCGGTACTGCTTGCCTCCGGTTTTCACGACTGCGTACATAGGTTCGGTCACTCGCTGGCGCTCTCGGCCTTGGCACGGGTACGGCGCCGTCCGCCTCTGCGGCCGCGGCGCCGAGGCTTCGAGTCTAGCGCGTCGTCGTCGCCGTCCTGGTCGCCGTCGATGACGACCGCGGTGGCGGACGTCCGGCCCACCGCCTCGATGCGCACGAGGCGCTTCTCGCCGAGGTAGCGGTAGCCGTGCGTCACCGAGATCACGTACGAGTCGATCTTCGCGACGGCGTCGTCGACGTTGTACATGTGCGGCTCGACGATGTGGACGTAGACCTCGTCGCCCTCCGAGAACGGGACCGCCTGCTCGGCGATCTCCTCCTGGGTGCCGCGGGCGGTGATGGCGAAGTGGTCGAGCGGCAGCCCCTCGGAGCCCTCGAAGTAGAAGACCTTGCCGGTCTCGGCCTCCAGGGCCCGCAGCGCGCCGCCGCCCTCGCCGGTGAACTGGGCCGTCACGCGCGGGTTCAGACGCACGAGGTAGGCCTCCTCCTCGCCGACCTCGTCGCGCAGCCGGCGCTCGACCTCGATCGCGATCGTCTCCTCGGACTTGATGACGCCCTCGCCGTCGCAGGTCGGGCACGGCCGGGTCATGATCTCGCGCACGCCCTCGGTGACGTTCTGGCGCGTCATCTCGACGAGGCCGAGCTTCGAGATCTCGGCCGTGAACGTCTTCGTGCGGTCCTCCTCCAGGGCGGCCCGCAGCGTCTTCATGACCTCGCGCTGGTTGCGGGCGCGGGCCATGTCGATGAAGTCGATGACGATGATCCCGCCGATGTCGCGCAGCCGCAGCTGGTTGACGACCTCGATCGCCGCCTCGATGTTCGTCTTCGTGATCGTGTCCTCGAGGCGGGCCTGCTTGCCGCGCCCGACGAACGAGCCCGAGTTGACGTCGATGACCGTCAGCGCCTCGGCGTAGTCGATCATCAGGTAGCCGCCCGACGGGAGGTCGACGCGGCGCGACATCGTGCTCTCGAGCACCTCGGTCACGCCGTGCTTCTCGAACAGCGGCTCGTCGCCCTCGTAGAGCTCGAGGCGCTCGACGAGCTCCGGGCCGGTGCGCTCGAAGAACGAGACGAGCCGCTGGTACTGCTTCGGGTCGTCGACGATCGCCTTCTCGAAGTCGTCGGAGAAGATGTCGCGCACGACTCGGACCGACAGGTCGGCCTCCTGGAAGACGAGCGACGGCGCCGGGTTCTCCTCGGCGCGCTTGCGCAGGACCTCGTGGAGCTTGAACAGGTACTGCAGCTCGCGCTCGAAGTCCTCGCGCTTGGCGCCCGCCGCGGCGGTGCGGATGATCGCCCCGCCGTCGCGCAGGTCGAGGCCCTTGGCCTCCTTGCGCAGCCGGTCGCGCTCCTTGTCGTCGAGGCGGCGGGAGACGCCGATCCCCTCGCCGGTCGGCGCGTAGACCATGTAGCGCCCGGCGATCGTCAGCTCCATCGAGAGCCGGGCGCCCTTCGTCTTCAGCGGGTCCTTGACGACCTGGACGATGATCTCCTGCCCGGGCTTGAGCAGGTCGGTGATCTTCTTGCCGTCGCCGCTGCCGCGGCCGCGCCGCGGCGTCTCGACCCCGGGCAGGACGATCTCGTCGACGTGCAGGAAGCCGTTCTTGTCGAGGCCGATGTCGACGAACGCCGCCTCGAGGCCGGGCAGGACGTTGTCGACCTTGCCCTTGTAGATGTTGCCCACGATGGAGCGCGCGCCGCGGCGCTCGAGGTAGAGCTCGGCGACGCGGTAGCTCCGCTTGCCCTTGGGCTTCTCCAGCAGCGCGACGCGGGTCTCGCCGCGGTCCACGCTGACCAAGACTTGCTTCTTCACAGGATGGTCCTTGACTTGTAGGCGGCGGCCAGGCGTCCCTGCACGTAGATCGACTGCAGGAGGCCCAGCGCCAGGAGAGTGGTGATCACCGACGCGGGCCCGTAGCTGAGCAGGGGCAGGGTGATGCCGGTGATGGGCATGATCCCGAGGTTCATGCCGACGTTGACGAACACCTGGAACATGAGCATCGCCACGACGCCGCCTGCGACGAGCGCGCCGAACAGGTTCTTGGCGATCGTGAGGATGCGCAGCGATCTCCAGATCAACAGCGCGTAGAGCGACAACACGAGGGCGCAGCCGACGAAGCCGTAGCGCTCCCCCACCACCGCGAACACGAAGTCCGTGTGGTGCTCGGGCAGGAAGTTCAGCTTCGTCTGCGTCGCCTGATCGCCGCGGCCGGTCTTCTGGCCGGCCCCGATCGCGATCTTCGACTGCTCCTGCTGGTAGCCCTCGTCGCCCGCGCGATCGCCGGGCGACAGGAAGGACGTGAGGCGGTCGACCTGGTACGGCTTGAGCACCTCGACGCCGACCGCCGGGGCGGCGACGAGGGCGATCGTGACGGCGACCGCCATGAGGGCGAAGAGCCCGGCGAAGTGCCGCCACGGCGTGCCCGCCACGAACAGCACGGCGAGCGCGATGACGACGTACACCATGCCCGAGCCGAGGTCCGGCTGGGCGATCACGAAGAACGCCGGCACGAGCGCCAGCAGCATCACCCGTGCCGTCGTGTCGCGTTCGGCGATCCGCCTCGAGCGGCCGACGACGAAGCCGGCGAGCACGAGGATCAGCAGGACCTTGCCGAACTCGGAGGACTGGAAGTTGAAGCCGCCCGGCAGCCGGATCGCCAGCTGCGCGCCGCGGACGTCGGAGCCGAACGCCAGGTTCAGGAGGATGATCCCGATGAGGACCGCGTACAGGCCCCACGTCAGCTCGCGGAAGCGGGAGATGTCGACCCGGCTGAGCACGAGCATGAGGACGACGCCGACGGCGGCGAAGATCGCCTGGCGGTTGACGAAGTAGTCGGGCTGGCCGGCGATGTCCTCCTCGGTCGCCCCGTCGAGGACGATGAGCGAGCAGACGATGAGGCCGATCGTCGCCAGCAGCAGCAGCGGGTCGAACGGCAGCCGCATCGAGAGCAGGCCGCCGCCGGTCCCGGCGGCGGGCGTGTCGTCGCGCGGGTCGCGGATCGGGCTGGCGGCCGTGTTCATCACTGGGTGTGCGACTCCCCGCGGATGAACTCGCCCTTGTGGCCCAGGTACCACTGGGACAGGATCTGCCGGGCGGCGGGCGCCGCGGACGTGGCGCCCCAGCCGCCGCCCTCGATCGTGACGGCGACGACGATCGGCCGGCTCTTGTCGGGCACGAACGCGACGTACCAGGACTGGTCGGGGCGCCCGGCGCCGCGCTCGGCGGTGCCGGTCTTGCCGTAGACCGGGTAGCGGTCGTGCGGCCAGTCGGCGAACACGTCGGCCGACGTGCCGCCGGGCTCGCTGGCGGCGGCGTGCAGGCCCTGGAGGATCGCCTGGCGGGCGTCCTCGGGGATGTGGACCGAGCGCGGCGACGGCGGGTCGATCTCCTGGACGAGGCGGCCCTGGGAGTCCTCGATGCTGAGGCCGAGGTGCGGGCGCACGACCTTGCCGCCGTTGGCGAGCGCGGCGTAGGCGATCGCCATCTGCAGCGGCGACGCCTGCAGGTCGCCCTGGCCGACGGCCAGGTTCACGTTGTCGCCGGTCGACCACGGGCGCATGTCGGAGATGCCGCACGAGTCGACCTTCCGCTTGCGGCGGCACTGGCGCTCGAGCCGGCCGCGCTCGGCACGCCAGGCGCGGTCGGGCACGGTGCCGGGCTGGGCGCCGGGCAGGTCGATCCCGGGGTCGCGCCCGAGCCCGAGCCGGCGGGCGGTCTTCTGCAGCGGCTGGCCCTCGAGCTCGTTCAGGTCGCGGCCCAGGATGTAGAAGTAGACGTCGGAGGAGACCTTCAGCGCCGCGGCGAGGTTCACCGCGCCGGCGCCGCGGTCGCCCGGGCTGCAGAACTCGGTGAAGCCGACGGTCAGGCAGCCGGTGTCGTTGATGACCGTCGACGGGGTGATGATCCCCTGCTCGAGCGCGGCGAGCGCGGTGATCGGCTTGAACGTCGAGCCGGTCGGGTACAGGCCGCCGATCGCGCGGTCGAACAGCGGCGAGCCGTTCGCCTCGGAGGTGAGCTGCTTGTACTTCTCCTCGCTGATCGGCTTGGCGAACAGCGACGGGTCGAAGCTCGGGTAGGAGCCCATGGCCAGGATCTGGCCGTTGCGCGGGTCCATCGCCACGAACGCGCCGGGCTGGCCGCCGCCGGCCTGGGCGACCGCCTCCTGGCCGACCTCCTGCAGCGACAGGTCGAGCGACAGCTTCAGGTTCTGGCCGGGCACCGGCTGGCGGCGGCGCAGCACGCCCTTGTAGCCGCCCATCGAGTCGACCTGCAGCAGCTGGGCGCCGTCGGTGCCGCGCAGGTAGCGGTCGTACTGCCACTCGATGCCGCTCTGGCCGATGACCGTCCCCTGCTTGACGCCCTTGTAGCGCTTCTGCTTGAGCTGGTCGGGGTTGATCTGCCCGACGGTGCCGACGAGGTGGGCGGCCAGCTCCTTGCGCGGGTAGCGCCGCAGGTACTGGTCGGCGATCGTCACGCCCGGGAACTCGCGCTTGCGCTCCTGGAGGTAGTTGAGGACGGCGCGCGGCGCGTCGACGTCGAGCGTCACGTTCGCGTACGGGAGGATCCGCCGCTGGCGGTTGACCTCGCGCGAGATCTCGATCGGGTCCATCCGCAGGACCTCGCCCAGGCGCCGGTAGAGCGCCTTGCGCTCGGCGTTGTCGGCGGGCAGCTTGCCCGGCTCGAGCTGGACGACGGTCGCCTGGCGGTTGGTGACGAGCACGCGCCCGTCGCGGTCGACGATGTCGCCGCGCGGCGCCTGGATGCGGATCTCGCGGACGCGGTTGTCGTTGGCCTGCGAGACGTACTCGTCGCCGCTGAGGACCTGGAGGAACCACAGCCGGAAGAAGACGATCGCGAACATGACGAGCGCGATCCCGCCGAGCACGGCGACGCGCAGCGCCAGCTGGGGCGTGATCGGGCGGCCGCCGTCGTTTCCGGGGGTGGTCATCATGCGCGCGACAGGGGGGACAGGCCGCCGGTCGTGTAGGCGAGCTTAAAAACCTCGCCGAGCCCCCCCCACGGGGGGGAAG
>JADGIB010000070.1 GCA_019683665.1 Solirubrobacteraceae bacterium | reverse complement strand
GTGGTTGGTCTGGATCGGCCCGCCGCCCGCGCCGGGGGCCGGCCCCCCCCCCCCCCCCCCCCCCCCCCCGCGACCGGCTGCTCGCTCCCGAGCGCCGACCGCGCCTCGTCGAGGGCCGCCGAGACGCCGGCCGACAGCTCGGTCAGCGACTCGCCCGTCCGGGCCACCTCCTCGGAGATCGCCCGCAGCTCCGACGCGGCGCCGGACACGTTCGCGACGCGGTCGACCATGCCGTCCATGCCGGCGGCCGCGTCGCGGACGCCGGCGCTGATGGCGGCGAAGCTCTCGCCCGCCGAGGCGACCCGCTCGTCGACGGCGTCGGAGCGGCCGGTCATCGTCTCGACCGCGCCGTTCAGCGCGCCGAGCGCCTCGCCCGACCGGGCGTTGAGCTCGGTGATGCGCTCCAGCGACGCGCGCGTGTCGTCGGCGAGCTCGCGCACCTGGGTGGCGACGACGGCGAAGCCCTTGCCGTGGTCGCCGGCGCGGGCCGCCTCGATCGCGGCGTTCAGCGCGAGCAGGTTCGTCTGGTCGGCGATCTCGCCGATCGACTCGACGATCGCGGCGATCTCCCGGGTCTGCTCGGCCAGCGCGCCGACCCGCTCGCCGATCTCGGCGACCGCCTCGCGCAGCTGGCCGACCTCGTCGACGCACACCGACACGACGCGCTCGCCCTCCTCGGCGCGGTCGACGCAGGCGCGCAGCTCCTGGGCGGCCGAGTCGGCGAGGCCGCCGAGCCGGACCGCCTCGCCGTGGAGCTGCTCGGCCGAGCTGTGCGACTGCTGCGCGGCGGCGGCCATCCGCTGGGCGGCGTCGTCGAGCTCGCCCTGGCGCTCGCCGAGCGTCTCGGTCCGGCGGGCGAGGTGGTCGAGCAGCTCGCCGGTGCGGTCGCGCGCGGCGATGAACGACTCGACGACGAGCGCGAGGTCGAACGTCGTCAGCCGCCGGTAGGCCATGAGCGCGGCGAGCAGCTCGTCCGGACGGCGGTGGTGGCGGCGGACGAGCGCCTCGAAGACGACCTCGTCGATGCGCAGCTGCGAGGCGGCGAAGTCGGTCAGCGGCAGGTCGATCTGGTCGTGGACGACGCCGATCTGCCGGATGCGGCGGACGCGCTCGTCGTCGAGGCGGCCGCTGGAGAGCGAGCGGACGTGCTCGGTCATCGTCTGCGACAGCCGCTCGCGGGTGCTGTGGGCCTCGATGATCTCCGCGAGCCGCGGCTCGGCGAGGACGTCGGCGTAGAACCGGTCGACGGCCGCGGGCGCCAGCGCGCCCAGGTCCTCGGCGGCCAGGCGGCCGAGGTCCTCCTCGGTGATCTCGCAGAACGCGGCGAGCCGCGCGCCGGCGGGGTCCTCGATCTCCACGACGCCTGGGGCCGGCGCAGGGCGGCCGCGGACAGGGATCCTGACGGGGGAACGCATCGGTGACCTCTCCGTAGGGGGCTACTCCGCGCCCCGTGTTGTCGCCATCACCCAGCGCGTTTTGAGCGGACCGGCACGCGTTCCCCGCATTGGGGATGGTCGCGGCGCGGGACGGCCGCCATCGGTCCGACCGGTTCGGTTAGGTTCGGACCTCGTGAGCCCAGGCCGTGAGAGCGCCGCCGACCGCCACCCGCGCCGGCGCCTGTCGCCGCGCGAGCGCTACGTCCTGGAGCACCTCGCGCTCGGCGAGGAGATCCCGGAGATCGCGCAGCGCCTCGGGGTGACCGTCGAGACGGTGCGGACCTACGCGAAGGCGGCGATGCGCAAGCTCGACGCGCGCACGCGGCCGCAGGCGGTGGCGATCGCGCTGCGGACCGGCGAGATCCCGCCGGTCACTCCACCCGTACGGTGACGGTCGCCCCGCCGGGCAGCTCGGTGCCGGCGGCCGGGTCCTGCTCGACGACCGTGTCGCCGCGGCCGGGGCCGAAGAAGCCGCCGCCGACGGCGTCGACGGCGTAGCCCGCGGCGCCGAGCGTCTCCTCGGCCTCGGCGAGCGTGACGCCGACGACGTCCGGGACGGTCGGCACGACCTCGACGGTGCGGGTCTGGGTGACGGTGACGGTGCGGACCTCGTCGTGGACGACCCCGCGCGCGATGACGAGCACGACGACGCCGAGCAGGAAGCCCGCGGCGCCGACGATCCCCAGCGTCAGCCATCCGGGGACCCAGCGCTCGGGGGGCGTCATCCGGCCGCCTCGGGGGTCGCGGGCGCCGCGGCGGCGGGCGGCGCGTGGCTCGGCGTCCAGTGCACGAGCTCGGCCTCCCCCTTCTCCGGCAGCGGGATCTCGATCGTGTCGAAGTCGCGCGGGACCTCGGTGCGCGGGTGGATCGCGCGCGCCTCGTCGCGCAGCTCGCGGCCGGCGTAGCGGGTCGACAGGTGGGTGAGCGCGAGCAGGCGCACGCCGGCGTCGCGGGCGAGCTCGGCGGCCTCGGTCGCGGTCGAGTGGCCGGTCTGGCGGGCGCGGTCGCGGTCCTCGTGGGCGAACGTCGCCTCGTGGACGAGGAGGTCGGCCCGGTGGGCGGCGGCGGCGAGCGTCGCGCACGGGCGCGTGTCGCCGGAGACGACGACGGTGCGCCCGGGGCGCGCCTCCCCGATGACCTGCTCGGGGCGGACGCCGTTGACGGTCTCGCCGCGCTGGAGGCGCCCGAAGTCGGGGCCGGGCGCGACCCCGAGCCTCTCGGCCAGCTCGGCGTCGAAGCGGCCGGGGCGCGGGTCCTCGACGAGCGCGTACCCGAACGCGGGGCCGCGGTGCTCGACGGGGACGGCGCCGATGACGTAGCCGTCGAAGCGGACGGTCTCCATCGGCTCGAGCTCGTGGATCTCGATCTCGTAGCCGGTGCCGGCCCAGACGAAGCGCAGGGCGTGCAGGAGCTTCCTCAGGCCCTTCGGCCCGTGGATCCGCAGCGGCCGGTCGCGGTCGCGCAGGTCGAACGACTTCAGCATCCCCGGCAGCCCGAGCCAGTGGTCGGCGTGGAAGTGGGTGATGAACACGTCCGTGAGGTCGGTGAGCCCGACCGACCGCAGCAGCTGCCGCTGCGTGCCCTCCCCGCAGTCGATGAGGATGCGATCGCCCCCGCGCCGGATCAGCGTGGCCGGCAGGCCCCGCCGCGCGCTGGGCACCGATCCGGCGGTGCCGGCGAAGAAGACCGAGAGATCCATGGGCGGGACTGCAAGGTACCGGCGGGGCGCCGGCGGGTCGCGGATCGGCCCGCGCGCCGGGGGTGGTCGACCTCATGCTCGTCTGGCGAGACGAACGTCGACCACCCCCGCGCCCGGCGCCGCGAACGGACCGCTGAGCGCGCCGGCCCGGGCGGCGCTACGCTTCGTCGTCCCGCGCCCGTAGCTCAGGGGATAGAGCGCTTGCCTCCGGAGCAAGAGGTCGCAGGTTCGAATCCTGCCGGGCGCGCCTCACGAAAGCCCCGCACGTGCGGGGCTTTTCGCGTCTTCGGGGTGACCTGGTCTCCGTGCACGGCACGGTGCTGCCGGGTGTGGGGCGCAGCCGGCTGGTGCCGGACACAGCGCCCATCGAGGACCCCGGCAGACCGGGCCGACGCATCACGCTCACGCCGTCCGCGGCTCCCACTCCACCCGGTGCTCGAACATCGAGCGCTGGGCCTTCGCCGCGCCGGGTGCCCTGAGCACGAGCGGGAGGACGGCGTCGCGGATGACGCGGCCGACGGGGCCTGCGGCCTTGTTGGCGTTCATGCGCTGCGCCCACCGGACGATGCGCTCGACGCGGGGGCGGCGGAGGGCCTCGAAGCGGGCGAGCGCGGACGGGACGGTCGGGTGGTCGCGCAGGCAGGTCGCGAGCACGACCGCGTCCTCGATCGCCAGCGAGGCGCCCTGGCCCGAGGTCGGCGAGGGCGCGTGGGCGGCGTCGCCGACGACGACCATGCGGCCGCGCCGCCAGCGCGGCAGGCGCGGGACGGCGTGCAGGGCGCTCATCGGCTCGAGCTCGGGCGTCGCCTCGATCAGCGCGGTCGCCGGGCCGGCGTCGTCGGCGAACAGGTCCAGCAGCCGGGCGCGCCACGCCTGCGCCGACACGGCGGCCAGCTCGCCGCGGGCCGGCTCGTCGGGGCGCGGGACGTTCGCGAACCACCACGCCTCGCCGTCGGGCGCGACGACGTACCCGAAGAACGCGCGGCGGCCGAACACCATCTCGAAGCGGCCCGGCTCCGCGTCCACCGCCACGCCGCGCGCGTAGCCGCCGGTGCCGACCAGCCCCTGGTAGCGGGGCGCGGGCGCGTCCGGGTCGATCACCCGCCGCACCGTCGACCACACGCCGTCGGCCCCGACGAGGACGGCGCCGCGCACCTCGGAGCCGTCGTCGAGCACCGCCGTCACCCCGGCCGAGTCCTCGACCGCGCCGACGACGCGCCGCCCGCGCTCCACCCGGATCCCGCGCGACGCCGCCTCGTCGTGCAGCGCCCGGACCAGGTCCGCGCGGCACAGCGTGCGGCTCGTCGTGCCGTCGCGCAGCGGGACGCCGATCGCCGTCTCCCCCAGCCGCTTCCCGGTCCCGCTGCGCAGCGTGAGCGCCGGCGTCGGGAACCCGGCCGCCAGGACCGGGCGGTCGGCCTCGAGCACGCGCAGCGCCTCGATCCCGTTGCCGGCCAGCGTCAGGAACACGCCGCGGTCCTCCGCGCCGGCCGGGCGCGCCTCGAGCACCGTCGGCTCGATCCCGGCCTTGCGCAGCGCCATCGCGGTCACCGGGCCGGCGACGCCGCCGCCCACGACGACCGCGGAGCGGACCGTGCTCATCCGTCCTCATCCTCCTTCCTCTCGTGCCACGCCGCCCAGTCGCGGCCCCACCCGTCGCGCGGGTCGGTGATCCGGGCGACGAAGCCCTCCACGAACGCGATCTCGGCGTCCAGCAGCGCCAGGCGGTACTCCTCCTCGACGAGGAACAGCGGGTGCACCCCGGCCTCGAGCGCGCCGTCGACGATCCCCCGCGCCTGCGCCCGCTCCTCGCCGAGCCGCGCCAGCCGCCGGCGCAGCAGCTCGACGACGTCGTCGGGCGGGAGCGCCGCGATGAGCGACAGCGCCGCCACGAAGTGCGGGTACTCGTGCCGGGGCTCGGCGACGAGATCGCGCAGCCAGTCGCGCAGCTCGGCCCGGCCGGCGTCGGTGATCGCGTAGATCGTCCGCTCCGGCCGCTGCCCCTCGCGCGTCGTCTCGACCGGCTCGACGAACCCGGCCCGGGTGAGCTGGTCGAAGACCATGTAGAGGGAGCCGTGGGTGAACCTGATGCTGCGCGCGTCGTCGTTCTCGCGCAGCGTCCGCCCCAGCTCGTACGGGTGCATCGGGCGCCGGCTCAGGTACGAGAGCACCGCCAGCGCGAGGAGGTTGCCGACCTTGCGCCGTGTCGCCATGGCGCGAGATTATTCAGACCTGACTAGTTGATGTCAACTATTACCCCGCGCCTCGGCGTCGCCGCGGCGCAGCACCTCGGCCCGCGCCTCCCCGGCCCGGGCCTCGGCGTCGCGCAGCCGGCGCTCCGTGCGCTCGGCCCGCGCGGCCAGGTCGCCGTCCGCGGATCCCGCCGCCTCGCCGGCGCGCAGGCGCGCCCGTGCCGCCTTCGCGGCCCGGCGCAGCACGCGCAGATGGCGCTCGGCGGCGGGCACGACGCGGCCCGACGGCCGGTGGGGGTCCAGCGGTGCGCTCGGCATGAGCGGCCTTTCCGGGCCGGTGGTGGACGAGCGGCGTCCGGCCCGCGTCCAGCCTAGTGACGACCGGCTCAACGATCGTCGAGGCGACTTCCGACCGACGTCGATGGCGCCGCCGCGCTCGCCGCTCTACGGTCGGCGGCGTGCTGAAGGAGAGCTCGTTCGCGCCCGGTTCGGAGTGGCAGACCGACCTCTACGGCATGGCCTGCGAGCAGCTGCGCCGCGTCGCCGAGCTCATCGACCTCGACCCCGACGAGCACACCCGCCTGGCCGAGCCGCGGCGGGCCCTCGTCGTCAACCTCCCGGTCCGCCTGGACACCGGGGAGCTCGTGAGCTTCACCGGCTACCGCGTCCAGCACACGCTCACCATGGGGCCGACGAAGGGCGGGCTGCGCTTCGCCCCCGACCTGTCGCTCGGCGAGTGCGCGGCGCTCGCGATGTGGATGACGTGGAAGTGCGCGCTGCTCGGCCTCCCCTACGGCGGGGCGAAGGGCGGCGTGCGCTGCGACCCGCGGGCGCTGTCCCCCGACGAGATGGAGCGCGTCGTGCGCCGCTACGCCGCCGAGCTGCAGCCGATCGTCGGCCCCGACGCCGACGTCCCCGCGCCCGACATGGGCACCGGCGAGCGAGAGATGGCGTGGTTCTACGACACGTACTCGCAGGCGGTCGGCCAGGCGACCCCCGCCGTCGTGACCGGCAAGCCGATCGCGCTCGGCGGCACGCCCGGCCGGCGACAGGCGACCGGGCTCGGCGTCGTCGACGTCCTCGCCGCGATGCTCGAACGCCTCGAGCGCCCGCTCGACCGCCAACGCGTCGCCGTCCAGGGCTTCGGCAACGGCGGCAGCGTCGTCGCCGCCGAGCTGCACGCGCGCGGCGCGACCGTCGTCGCGCTCGCCGACGTCGGCGGCGCGATCGCCGACCCGGGCGGCCTCGACGTGCCCCGGGTGGCGGGCTGGGCCGCCGAGCACGGGACCGTCGCCGGGTACCCGCACGCCGAGGCGATCGACCGCGACGCCGTCCTCGAGGTCGACTGCGACGTCCTCGTCCCCGCCGCCGCCGCCAACCAGATCACCGAGGCCAACGCGCCGCGCCTGCGCTGCGCGATCGTGGCCGAGGCCGCGAACGGCCCGACCTCGCCGGCCGCCGACGCGATCCTGCGCGACCGCGGCGTCGTCGTCCTCCCCGACATCCTCACGCGCGGCGGCGGCGTCACCGTCAGCTACTTCGAGTGGGTCCAGGCCCACCAGAAGTACACGTGGACGGAGACCGAGATCCGCGACCGGCTGCGCGCCCAGATGACCGACGCGCTCGACCGCGTCCTCGAGGCCGCCGGCGAGCTGCGCTGCGACCTGCGGACCGCGGCGCTGTCGGTCGCCGTGCGCCGGGTGGCCGAGGCGGCCCGGCTGCGCGCCGTCTTCCCGTGACCGGCGCGCGGCGGGCGCCCTCGCCGCCCCGGGGGTAGCATCGGCCGCGATGCCGGACCGCCTGCCCTTCACCGACTCCGACGAGGCGAACGCGTTCATCGCGCAGGACCCGCTCGCGCTGCTCGTCGGCTTCGCCCTCGACCAGCAGGTGACGGTGCAGAAGGCGTTCTCCGGCCCCCTGGCGATCCGGGAGCGCCTCGGCGCCTTCGACGCCGAGACGCTCGCGGCCGCCGACCTCGAGGCGGTCTTCCGGCAGAAGCCGGCGATCCACCGCTTCCCCGGCGCGATGGCCGCCCGCGTCCACGACCTCGCCGTCCACGTCCGCGACGAGTACGGCGGCGACGCCGCCCGCATCTGGACCGAGGCGGCCGACGCCGACGACCTGCGCGCCCGGATCGCGGCGCTCCCGGGCTTCGGGACGATGAAGGTGAAGGCGCTCGGCAGCGTGCTGGCCAAGCGCTACGGGGTGGCGGTCGCCGAGCCGCTCGTGCCCTGGCACCCGACGCTCGGCGACGTCGACTCCCCGCAGGCCCTGGCCGACTACCAGGCGGCCAAGCGCCTCCACAAGAAGGCGTGGGAGGCGAAGGCCGGCCCAGAGGGCCGCGCTCCCTAGCGGGACCCGCCCGGGGGCGAGCCCCGGCCCGTCCGGCTAGGACGCCGCGACCCCGCCCCCCAGGCGCTCGCTCGCCAGCCGCACGCCCTCGGTGAGCGCCTCGAGCTTCGCCCACGCGATCTGCGGGTGGACGCGCCCGCCCAGGCCGCAGTCGGTCGAGGCGATGACGCGCTCGGGCCCGACGACCTTCGCGAACCGCTCGATGCGGTCGGCGACGACCTGCGGGTGCTCGACGACGTTCGTCGCGTGGCTGACGACGCCGGGCAGCAGGACGCGGCCGCCGAGGTCGACGCCCTCCCACGCCCGCCACTCGTGCTCGTGGCGGACGTTGCCGGCCTCGAACGAGTAGGCGCCGACGTCGATCTCCAGCAGGAGGTCGACGAGGTCGGCGATCGGGATGTCGGTCGTGTGCGGCCCGTGCCAGCTGCCCCAGCAGCAGTGGAAGCGCGTCAGCTCGCGCGGGATGCCGCGCAGCGCGTGGTTGAGCGCCTCGACCCGCACGCGCGTGAACTCGAGGTAGTCCTCCAGGGACGGCTCCGGGTTGAACTGGTCCCAGTTCTCGGCGAACGACGGCTCGTCGATCTGGACGATCAGCCCGGCCTCGGTGATCGCCAGGTACTCCTCGCGCAGCGCCTCCGCGCAGGCCCAGACGAAGTCCTCCTCGGTCTCGTAGTGGGCGTTGCCGATCCGCGACAGGCTCCCCGGCCCGATCGCGCACAGGAAGCCCTGCTCGAGCCCGGCCGCCTCCAGCCCCGCCTTCAGGTTCGCGACGTCGCGGCGCACCTCGTGGTGGCCCGTGTACGTGAGCGGGCCCTCGCAGACGGGCAGCAGCATCCCGGCCTGGGCCTCGCCCTTCGTCGACTTCCCCTTCGGCGCGACCCCGGAGTCCGGGTCGGCGTAGGCGTCGGCGAAGCGCACCCAGTCGCGGCGCTCGGGGAACGCGGCCAGCCGGATCCGCGTCTTCGTCGGGGCGGTCGGCACCTCCCCCATCTCGGCCCACAGCCCGAGGCCGCCGAGCCGCTGGAACGCGTAGCTCCACCAGGCGCCGTAGTCGACCTTCGCCCCCATCGTGTGGCCGTACTCGCCGTCGTTGGGGATGTCGATCCCCAGCTCGGCCTGGCGGCGGACGACCTCGATGGTCGCCTCGCGCAGCCGCCGCTCGTAGGCCTCGGCGTCGTAGGGCTCCCCGTCGAGCCGCCGCCGGTTCAGCTCGATGAGGTCGTCGGGCCGGGGCAGGCTCCCCGCGTGGCTGGTCCGGACCCGGTCGCTGCTGCTCACGTCAGTCCCCTCCTCCCCGCCGCCGGCCCTCTCCGGCGGCCTCCGTTCGACGCGGCCGATCCTACGCCTCGCCCGGATCCGCATCAGCCCCGGATCGCGGTTGCGGAGATCCACGGATGCCCGGCGCCCGCGCATGGGCGACGCTGACACGGCGTTCTCACCTACCGGCCGGCGGCTCGGACGGCGCCGGCCGGGAACGCCGGGCAACCTCCCGCCCGCCTGGTTGCACGCCCCGGGACCCGATTCCATCCCCTTGCGGGTCCCGGGGCCCGCACCCGGCGCGCGTCAGCCCCGGCCCGGTCGGGTAGCCCACCTCCATGGGCCCCGACCGCATCGCCGACGCGCTCGCCGCGCTCCAGCGCCGGGCGGGCCGCGACCGCGTCGTCACCGTCTGCGACCTCGACAAGGTCGCCCGCGAGCGCGACCTCGAGGGCGAGGCCGTCGCCGAGCTGCAGGCCCGCCTCGGGGAGGCCGGGATCGAGATCGACGACGACTGCGACCGCGACCCGGCCGAGCAGCCGAGCTACACGATCACGAGCCTCGCCCACAACACGAGCGACGCGCTCGCCCAGTTCCTCGACGGGATCGGGCGCTACCGGCTCCTGCGCCCCGACGAGGAGCTCGAGCTGGCCCGGCGCATCGAGCGCGGCGACCTCGCGGCCAAGGACCGCCTCATCAACTCGAACCTCCGGCTCGTCGTCTCGATCGCCCGCCAGATGCAGGGCAACCACGACCTCTGCCTGCTCGACCTCATCCAGGAGGGCGTCATCGGGCTCGTCCGCGCCGCCGAGAAGTTCGACTGGCGCAAGGGCCTGCGCTTCTCCACCTACGCGACGCTGTGGATCCGCCAGGCGATCCAGCGCGGGATCGCCGACCGCGGCCGCACGATCCGCCTGCCGACGAACATCGCCCAGCGCGAGCGCAAGGTCGGGGCCGTGCAGCGGCGGCTCACCGTCGAGCTCGGCCGCGAGCCGACCCCGGAGGAGATCGCGCAGGCCGCCGAGCTGCCGGTGGCCCAGGTCCGGCAGATCATGGACGTCTCGCGCGTGGTGACGAGCCTCGACCTGCCCGTCGGCGACGACGGCGAGGCGGCGCTCGGCGACCTCGTCCCGGGCCGCGACGCGCCGATCGAGGAGACCGTCCACGTGACGATGGCCGAGGACCTCGTGCGCCGCACGGTCGAGGAGCTGCCCGAGCCGCAGCGCGGCGTCATCAAGATGCGCTACGGCCTCGACGGCGAGCGCGAGCCGCTGCCGCTGCAGCGGGTCGCCCGCGAGCTCGACATGGCGCCCAAGGACGTCCGCCGCTTCGAGGAGCAGGGCCTGCGCGCCCTCTCCCTCAACCGCGAGCTCGACGCGCTGCGCGAGGTCGCCTGATCGTCCGCCGCCGCCCGCCGCGGCAGGGGGACGCCCCTGCGCGTCGAACCACTCTCGCTACCGTGAACGACGTGTCCCGGTCCCGCCTCACCCGCCTCGTCGGCCTGCGCCGCTGCTCCGACGCGGACCTCGTCGCCGCCCTGCGCGCCGGCGACGACCAGGCGATGACGGAGATCGACCGCCGCTACCGCGACCGCCTGCTCGCCTACGTGCGCCGCATGTCGGCGGGCGCCGACGCCGAGGACGTCGTCCAGGACGTGCTCGCCCGCGCCTACGTCGCGCTGCGCGCCGACGACCGGCCGATGGCGCTGCGCGCCTGGCTGTACCGGGTGGCCCACAACCGCTGCCTCGACGTCCTGCGCCGCCCGGCCCCGCTGCTGACCGACGAGCCCGACGTCGGCGGCGCCCGCGCCGGCCGCGACCTCGGCGAGCAGGTCGCCGGGCGCGAGCGCCTGCGCCAGGTCGTCGCCGACATCCAGCGCCTGCCCGACCAGCAGCGCTCGGCGCTCATCATCCGCGAGCTCGGCGGCCTCTCCTACGAGGAGCTCGCCGACGCGCTCGACACGACCGTGCCGGCGATCAAGTCGCTGCTCGTCCGGGCGCGGATGAACCTCGCCCGCGCCGCCGAGGAGCGCGCGGCGGCCGAGCGCGAGGCGCTCGAGCGCGCCCTCCCGGCCTCCGGCGCCCGCCCGGCGACGGCCTGAGCGCCGGCCGCGTCAGCGGTCCCAGCTCGTCGGCGTCCCGAGGACGAGCGCGGGCGCCCGCGACGTCACGATCCGGTCGGCCCGCTCGACGTCGGCCTCGTCGCGCGCCGGGTCGGCGAGGAACTCGAGCTCGCCGCCGCAGCGCGGGCAGCTGCCGACGATCCGCAGGCCGTGGGCGGCCGTCGCCCCGTACCAGGCGAACGAGCAGCCGCTGCAGCGCACGCGAGGATCGAGAGCCATCGGCCCGGGACGTTACGACCCCGGACGGGCGTCCGTGATCGTCCATTCGTCGAGGTCGCGGGCGCGTCGCTTCAGCGCGCGGCGACGCGCCGGATCGCGGGCACGAGCCCGTCCAGCGCGTCGTCCTTGCCGACGCGGGCGTCGACCCGGCGGCCGTCCAGGCCGCCCTCCCAGCCCGACAGGACGACGACGCGGGCGGCGGGCGCCGCCTCCCGGACGCGGTCGACGAGCTCGGGGCCGAGGTCGCGGCCGACGAGGTCGAGCAGGACGACGTCGGGCGCGGTGGCGCGGACGCCGTCGACGGCCGCCTGCGCGGTGGCGGCCGCGCCGACGAGCTCGAGGTCGGGCGCCTCGGCCAGCACCTCGCGCACGAGGACCCGGAACGCCTCGGAGTCGTCGCAGTGGAACACGCGGACCGGGGCCATCCCCGGCGGGATCCTACGACCGCCGCCTCGTCTAGGGTCCGCCCGTGCTCCGCATCGCGATCGCGCTCGCCGCGCTGGGGGGCCTGGCCCTCGCCCCCGCCTCCGCGTCCGCCCTCGAGATCGGGATGGGCAACGAGACCCCGGCGCTCTTCTCGGTCCCGCAGTTCACCGAGCTGCCGATCCGCAAGGTCCGCTATGTCGCCGCCTACGACGCCGCGCTCGGCGACAGCTTCGAGCGCCAGCAGGCCGACCAGTTCCTGCGGACGGCGAACGCGATGGGCTACGAGGTCCTCGTCTCGTTCGAGCACTCGCGCCTGCGCAGCCGCGCGAACCGGCTGCCGTCCACCGCCGCCTACCTGCGCGGCGTGCGCGCGTTCATGGCGCGCTACCCGTTCGTGCGCATCTACTCGCCCTGGGATGAGATCAACGACTGCTCGCAGCCGACGTGCCGCGACCCGAAGGCGGCGGCCGGCTACTACCTGGCGATGCGCCGCGCCTGCCCGCGCTGCACGCTCATCGCCGGCGAGGTGCTCGACACGACCGACCCGCAGCAGACCGTGCGCTACCTGCGCGCCTACCAGCAGGCGCTCGGGCGGGTGCGCCCGAAGCTGTGGGGGCTGCACAACTACTCCGACGTCAACCGCTTCCGCTCGACGGGGACCCGGGCGGTCCTGAAGGCGGTCGACGGCGCGGTGTAGCTGACGGAGACGGGCGGCCTGTACGCGTTCCCGCCCGGCTTCCCGCCCTCGGCCGGCCGCCAGGTCCGCGCCGAGCGGCAGATGCTCCGGCTCGCGCGGCTCAGCCCGCGCATCGAGCGGCTCTACATCTACTCGTGGACCGGCGGCGGGTCGTTCGACGCCGGCCTGACCGGCGCGAACAGCACGTCGCTGCGCCCCGCCTACCAGGTCGTCCGCGACGCGCTGGCCGGCTGACCGGCCCCGGTCAGGGCGCGAGCAGGCCGCGCAGCGCCGCGACGGTCGCGGCGGCGCCGGCCAGCGACCACGGCACCTCGGCGTCGTCGGCGGTGACCGCCTCGCCGCCCGCCTCGGCGACGAGCAGCGCGCCGGGCAGCCAGTCCCACTCGGCCGCGTCGGGCTGCATCCAGCCGTGCAGGCGCCCGGCGGCGACCCAGGCCAGCTCGAGCGTGCCCGAGCCGGGGGTGCGGACGGCGCCGACCTCGTCGACGACCCGGTCGACGACCCGGCGGGCGCCCGGGAGCGCGAGCTTGCCGAACCCCCACTGGCAGGAGACCGCGGCGCGGTCCAGCGGCACCGCGTCGCGGACGCGCAGCGGCCGGCCGCGGAGCGTCGCGCCCTCCCCGCGGGCGGCGCTGAACAGCTCGTCGCGCTCGGCGTCGTAGACCGCGCACGCCAGCGGCGCCCCGTCCTCGACGAGGACGACGGCCGAGCACCAGGCGGGGATCCCGTGCGAGAAGTTGAACGTCCCGTCGACGGCGTCGATCACCCACCGGCGGCCGCTCGCGCCGGCCCGGTCGGTGCCCTCCTCGCCGAACACGCCGTCGTCGGGGCGCGCGGCGGCGATCGCCGCGACCGCGGCCGCCTCGGCCTCGCGGTCGGCGACCGTCACGACGTCGGTCGGCACGGCGGACTTCACCTCCAGGCCCAGCTCCCCGCCGTGCCGGGCGAGCGCCGCCGCGCCGGCGGCCCGCGCGGCGCGCGCCGCGCCCGCCCCGGCGGCCCGCCCCCCCGGCGCGGCCGCCCC
>JADGIB010000069.1 GCA_019683665.1 Solirubrobacteraceae bacterium | reverse complement strand
CCGGGGCTGGGGGGGCGGGGGCCGGGGCGGGCGCGGGGGGCCGGCCCGGGGGGGGGGGGGGGCCCGCGGCGCGACGGGCTAGACGAGCTCGAGGTAGACCATCTCGGTCGCGTCACCCGGGCGCGGACCGAGCTTGAGGATGCGCGTGTAGCCGCCCTGGCGCTCCGAGTAGCGCGGGGCGACCTCCTCGAACAGCTTCGCGACGACGGCCTTCGTGTCCTCGCTGTTGTTGCCGAGGTCGGCCATGACCTGACGGCGGGCGTGCAGGTCGCCGCGCTTGGCGAGCGTGATCAGCTTCTCGACCTCGGGCTTGACCGCCTTGGCCTTCGCCTCGGTCGTCTTGATCCGCTCGTGCTCGATGACGTTCTTGCACAGGTTGCGCAGGAGCGCCTTGCGGTGGGCCGCGTCGCGGCTCAGCTTGTGACGGGTCTTCTGGTGACGCATGTCAGTCCTCGCGGAGGCTCAGCCCGCGCGCCTCGAGCGTCTCGATGACCTCGTCGATCGACTTCTTGCCGAAGTTCGGGATGGCGTTCAGCTCGCCCTCCGACTTCGAGACCAGGTCGCCGACCGTCTGGATGCCCGCGCGCTTCAGGCAGTTGTACGAGCGCACGCCCAGCTCGAGCTCCTCGATGAGGATGTCGTGCATCGGCCCACCCGCGGCGGCCCCGCCGGCGCCCCCGCCGGAGCCGTTGCCGCCGGCCGCCATGCCGTCGGCGAGCTGCCCGGCCGGGCCCGCGCGCAGCTCCTCGACGCGGTCGGCGTCGGTGAAGATCGCGAGCTGGCTGATGAGCAGCTCCGCCGCCTCGCGCAGCGCGGCGTGCGGGTCGATCGAGCCGTCGGTCTCGATGTCGAGCGTGAGCTTGTCGAAGTCCGTGCGCTGCCCGACGCGCGCCTGCTCGACGGCGTAGGCGACGCGCTTCACCGGCGAGAAGATCGAGTCGATCGGGATGACGCCGATCGGCTGGTCGGGCGTCTTGTTCTCCTCGGCCGGGCGGTAGCCGCGGCCGCGGCCGATCGTCAGGTACAGCTCCAGCTTCGTCTTCTTCTCGAGCGTCGCGATGTGGACGTCCGGGTTGAGGATCTCCACACCGGCGGGCAGGTCGATGTCCCCGGCGGTGATGTCCCCCGGCCCGGTCACCACGAGCGGGGCCTCGACCTCGCTGGCGTCCGAGTGCATCTTGCAGACGATGCCCTTGAGGTTGAGGACGATGTCGGTGACGTCCTCCTTGACGCCCTGGATCGTCGAGAACTCGTGCGCGACGCCCTCGATGCGAACGCTCGTCACCGCGGCGCCGCTGAGCGAGCTGAGCAGCACGCGGCGCAGCGAGTTGCCGAACGTGTAGCCGAAGCCACGATCGAGCGGCTCGATCGTGAAGGTGCCGCGGTTCTCGTCGACCGATTCGCTGGTGATCCGGGGGACTTGGAAGTCGAGCATGAGGGCCTTACTGTCGTTCTCTGTGGGCGGCGCGGGGACGGACCGCGCGCGCCGCGCTTCTCAAGCGGATTACTTCGAGTACAGCTCGACGATGAGCTGCTCCTGCACCGGCGCGGCGACCTCGCGGCGCTCCGGCTTGCGCAGGACCTTCGCCGTCAGGGCGTCGTGGTCCGCCTGGAGCCACGCCGGCACCTGGCCCGTCAGCTCGGTCGCGTCGCGGATCGTGGGCTCGGCGGGGCTGCCGGGCTTGATCGCGATGACGTCGCCGGGGCGCACCTGGTAGCTGGGGATGTCGACGCGGCGGCCGTTCACCGTCCAGTGGCCGTGGCGGACCAGCTGGCGGGCCTGCCGGCGGGAGGCGGCGAAGCCGAGCCGCACGAGGACGTTGTCGAGGCGCAGCTCCAGGAGCGTGAGCAGGTTCTCGCCGGTGATCCCCTGCTGGCGGCTGGCCTTGTCGTAGTAGTTGGCGAACTGGCGCTCCAGCACGCCGTAATAGCGCTTGGCCTTCTGCTTCTCGCGCAGCTGCAGCCGGTACTCGGACTGCTTCTGGCGCCCGCGGCCGTGGTCGCCCGGCGGATAGGAGCGGCGCTCGACGCCGCACTTGTCGGTCAGGCAGCGCTCGCCCTTGAGGAAGAGCTTCTGCCCCTCACGACGGCACTGCTTGCACTGGGGGGAGGTGTCTCGAGCCAAGGTGATCTCCTACACGCGGCGCCGCTTGCGCGGGCGGCAGCCGTTGTGAGCCTGGGGGGTGACGTCACGCACGCCGGTGACCTCGAGGCCGGCGGCCTGCAGCGAGCGGATCGCGGTCTCGCGGCCCGAGCCCGGGCCCTTGACGAACACCTCGACCTTCTGGAGCCCCTGCTCCATGCCCTTGCGGGCGGCGGCGTCGGCCGTCACCTGCGCGGCGAACGGCGTCGACTTGCGCGAGCCCTTGAAGCCCGCCCCGCCGGCCGACTCCCACGCGATGACGTTGCCCTCGCGATCGGTGAGGGAGACGATCGTGTTGTTGAACGAGGTCTTGATGTGGGCCTGGCCGATCGGGATGTTCTTCTTCGGCTTGCGGCGGCCCCGCTGCGGGCGCTTCGGTGCAGGCACTTACTTCTTCCCCGCCTTCTTCTTCCCGGCCACCTGCATGCGCTTGGGACCCTTGCGCGTGCGGGCGTTGGTCTTCGTGTTCTGGCCGCGCACCGGCAGGCCGCGGCGATGACGCAGGCCGCGGTAGCAGCCGATCTCCATCAGGCGCTTGATGTCCTGGGAGCGCTCGCGACGGAGGTCGCCCTCGACCGTGAGGTTGCGGTCGATGACGTCGCGCAGCTTGGCGACCTCGTCGTCGGTGAGGTCGCGGACGTACGTGTCAGGGTTGATGCCCGTCTCGGCGAGCAGCTTGTTCGCCGTGGAGCGGCCGATCCCGTAGATGTAGGTGAGGCCGATCTCGACGCGCTTGTTCAGTGGGATGTTGATGCCAGCGATGCGCGCCATGGTCAGCCCTGCCGCTGCTTGTGACGGGGGTTGGAGCAGATCACGAGGACCGCGCCATGGCGGCGGATGATCTTGCACTTCTCGCACATCGGCTTGACCGACGGTCGTACCTTCATGGTCCCTTTCGGCGTGAGAAAACAGGTGCGATCGCAGGCAGGGGCCCGCAAAACGCGCGACCATTGAAGATAGCAGAGGTCGTCGGGAGCCTCGATCGCGGCCGCCCGACGCCGGACGGTCGATGCGCGACGCGCCCGTTCAGCTTGCCACATGCGGGGGTCGGATGGAACCGGCGCGGCGCCCGGAGCGCCGGACGCGTACGGCTCCGCCGGGCCGCCGCGCGGCCGCCCGTCCCCCGTTCCGGGGTCCCGGCGATGCGACGCACCCTGCTCCCCCTCGCCCGCGCCGCCGCGCTCGCGCCGGCGCCGGCCCTCACCGCCGGCCCGCCCGCGACGGGGAGGATCGACCACCAGGGCCACGAGATCACGTTCACGGTGAAGGGCGGCCGGATGACCGACGTCGCCGCGCGCCTGCTGGCCGACCGGCGGCGCCGCGCGTCAGTCGACGGCGCGGCGCAGGAACCCGCGCACGCCGAGCCCCCCGAACACGGCGACCCCGGCGGCGATCCCGAGGACGATCCAGCCGGTGGCGAGGTGCGGCGCGTCCGTGATCGCGCCGCGCAGCCCCTCGCTCACGTACGTCATCGGGTTGAGCAGCGTGACGACCTGGAACCAGCGCAGCGAGTCGAGCGCCTCCCACGGGTAGAAGGTCGCGCCGGTGAAGATGAGCGGCGTGAGGATGAGCCCGAACGCGACGCTGATGCGGTTCGGCGGAACCACGGTGCCGAGGACGAGGCCGAGGCAGGCGCCGACGAGCGCGCCGGCGACGAGCATCGCGGCCAGGACCGGGATCGACGCGCCGCCGAGGTCGATCCCGCCGGGGAGGATCAGCTCGCCGAGCGGGAGGATGAGCAGGCCGCCGACGACGCCGCGGACGGTCGCGATGAGGAGCTTCTCGACCGCGACCCAGCTGACCGGCAGCGGCGCGAGCAGGCGGTCCTCGATCTCCTTCGTGAACGAGAACTCGATGACGAGCGGGAGCGCGACGTTCTGCAGCGCGGTGAGGACGAGCGTCAGCGCGAGGATGCCGGGCAGCAGCTGGCTGCCGTAGTCGCCCTGGGCGGCGCCGATCTCGGGCAGGACGCGGCCGAAGACGAACAGGAAGAAGAGCGGCTGCAGCAGCGACTGGGCGAGGAACGAGACGGGCTCGCGGCGGACCGTCACGTAGAGGTCGCGCTCGCAGAGGGCGAGGAAGGCGCGGATCACCGCAGCTCCCGCCCGGTCAGGTGGACGAACACGTCCTCGAGCGAGCCCTCGATGCGGCGCAGCTCGACGAGCTCGCGGCCGGCGGCCCGGACGGCGTCAGCGACGTCGCCGGGCGCGAGCTCGCCGTAGACGCGGCCGTGCCAGCGGTCGTCGTCGGCGGCGCCCTCGACCTTCTCGGCCCCGGCGACGGCGAGCGGCTCGGGGCCGGAGACGACGACCTCGACGCCGTGCTCGGCGGGCAGGAGGCGGCGCAGGCCGCGCGGGGTGTCGAGCGCGATCACCCTGCCGTGGTCGACGATCGCGATCCGGTCGCAGAGCCGGTCGGCCTCGGCCATGTCGTGGGTGGTGAGCATGAGCGTGACGCCGCGGGCGCGCAGGTCGAGCATCGCCTCCCACAGGAACAGGCGCGACTGCGGGTCGAGGCCGGTCGTCGGCTCGTCGAGGATGAGCAGGCGCGGCTCGTGCATGAGCGCCCGGGCGATCATGAGCCGCTGGGCCATGCCGCCCGAGTACTGGTCGACCTTGTCGTCGGCGCGGCCCTCGAGCCCCATGCGGGCGAGCATCTCCAGGGCGCGGCGGCGCCGCTCGCGGCGGCCGGCGCCGAAGTAGGCCGCGTGGAAGGCGAGGTTCTCGACGGCGGTGAGCGAGCGGTCGAGGTTGCTGCGCTGGGGGACGACGGCGATCCGCCGCTTGACGGCGACGGGGTCGCGGCGGACGTCGAAGCCGTCGACGACGACCCGTCCCGAGGTCGGGCGCACGCGGGTCGTGATCGTGCCGATCGTCGTCGTCTTGCCGGCGCCGTTGGGGCCGAGCAGGCCGAAGATCTCCCCTTCGCGGACCTCGAAGCTGATCCCCGCGACCGCGTCGACGGGCGCGCCGGGGTAGCGCTTGCGCAGGTCGGCGACCTCGACGAGCGCCCCGCTCACGCGGCCGCGCGCGCCGTGTCCAGGTGCCAGGGGGTGAGGATCCGCGGGCCGTCCCGGGTGACGGCGACGGTGAACTCGAAGTGGGCGGCGAGCGAGCCGTCCTGCGAGTAGATCGCCCAGCCGTCGCTGCCCATCCGCACGGCATGGCGGCCGGCGGTCGTCATCGGCTCGATCGCGAGGACCATCCCCTCCTCGAGCAGCGGCCCGCGGCCGGGCTCGCCGAAGTTCGGGATCTGCGGGTCCTCGTGCATGTCGCGCCCGATGCCGTGGCCGACGAGCGAGCGCACGACGGACAGGCCGGCGGACTCGACGGTCGTCTGGATCGCGTGGGAGATGTCGCCGAGGCGGTTGCCGACCTTCGCCTGGGCGATCCCGTCGAACAGCGACTGCTCGGTGACGTCCAGGAGCTTGCGCGCGACCGGCGAGACGGGCCCGACGGCGAACGTGCGGGCGCCGTCGGCGACCCAGCCGTCGAGCGTGACGCCGATGTCGACGGACAGGATGTCGCCGCGCTCGAGCCGGTAGCCGCCCGGGATGCCGTGCACGACCATCGAGTTCGGGGACGCGCAGATCGAGCCGGGGAAGCCGCGGTAGCCCTTGAACGACGGGACGGCGCCCTGGGAGCGGATGTACTTCTCGGCCGCCTCGTCGAGCTGCTTCGTGGTGACGCCCGGCCGGATCTTGCCCTCGATCAGGCGCATGGTGCGCCGGTGGATCTCGCCGGCGGCGGCGATCTTCTCGATCTCCTCGGGCGTCTTGCGAATGATCATCCTGGCTCGAAGCCTAGTGGGGCCCGCCCCCGGCCGCCCGCCCGTTGTCGCCTCGCGGCCGCATGGCGACCACGATCCGACAACGGACCCGCGCGGGCGCGGCGGCGCGCCCGCAGGTCCCGGCCCCCTGGGCCGGCGCTCCTCAGATCTCGTCCTCGAGCCGCAGCGTCGCCAGCGTCGCGCGGATGTGGTCGTGCACCTCGGTCGGGGTGCGCGTCCCGTCGACGCGGCGCAGCAGCCCGCGCTCGTCGTAGAAGTCGATGAGCGGCGCGGTCTGCTCGTTGTAGACCTCGAGGCGCTTGCGGACGGTCTCCTCGCGGTCGTCGTCGCGCTGGATGAGGCGCGAGCCGTCGATGTCGCAGACGTTGTCGTGCTTGGGCCGGTTCGTGTCGACGTGGTACGGGTGCCCGGCCTTCTGGCAGACGCGCCGGCCCGACAGGCGCCGGACGACGACGTCGTCGGGCACGTCGACGAGGAGCGCGGCGGTCAGCGAGCGGCCCAGGTCGTCGAGCGCCTTCTCGAGCGCCTCGGCCTGCGGCCGGGTGCGCGGGAAGCCGTCGAGCAGGAACCCGTCCTGCGCGTCCTCCTCCTGGAGGCGGTCGGTGATGACCCCGATGATGACGTCGTCGGGGACGAGCTCCCCGCGATCCATGTACGCCTTCGCCTTCCGGCCCAGCTCCGTGCCCTCCTCGACGGCGGCGCGCAGCATGTTGCCGGTGGACACGTGCAGCAGGTGGAAGTCGTCCTGCAGACGTTCGGCCTGGGTGCCCTTCCCGGCCCCGGGGGGACCCAGGAGGATGACGTTGAGCTCCGACACGGGACGCGTGATCCTACTTCAAGAAACCTTCGTAGTTGCGCATCATCAGCTGGGCCTCGAGCTGCTTCATCGTGTCGAGGGCCACGCCGACGACGATCAGCAGCGAGGTCCCGCCGAAGTAGAACGTCGCCGAGGTCTGGTTGATGAGGATCGTCGGCAGCGCCGCGACCGCGGCCAGGTAGAGGGCGCCCGGGAACGTCAGGCGCGCGAGGATGCGGTCGAGGAACTCCGCGGTCGGGCGCCCGGGGCGCACGCCCGGGATGAACCCGCCGTACTTCTTGAGGTTGTCGGCCTGGTCGACCGGGTTGAAGGTGACCGCCGTGTAGAAGTACGTGAAGACGATGATGAAGAACGACTCGCCCACGATGTAGGGCCAGTCGCTGGGCGAGAAGAAGTTCGAGAAGTCCGTCGCCCAGTCCGTGTTCAGCAGCTGCCCGATCGTCGGCGGGAAGGCCATGATCGAGGCGGCGAAGATGACCGGGATGACGCCGGCCATGTTCACGCGCAGCGGCAGGTAGGTCTGGCCGCCCTGGGTCATGCGCCGCCCGATGACGCGCTTGGCGTACTGGATCGGGATCCGCCGCTGGCCCTCCTGGACGAAGACGACGGCCGCGATCACGGCGAGCGCCAGGAACGGCATCATCACCTGGAAGACCTGGTCGTCGCTGTTCCACCACTGCGAGATGCCGTTCGGCAGCCCGGCGACGATCGAGGCGAAGATCATCAGCGAGATGCCGTTGCCGATCCCGCGCTGGGTGATGAGCTCGCCCATCCACATCAGCAGGATCGTGCCCGCGGTGAGCGAGAGGACGATGAGGAACACCGTGCCGGCGTTGAACGGCTGGATCAGCGGCGCGCCGGCGTCGTCGGTGAACGACTTGAAGAGGAAGACGTAGCCGATCGCCTGGCCGAACGCGAGGCCGACGGTGAGGTAGCGCGTGTACTGCGTGATGCGCTGCTGGCCGACCTCGCCCTCCTTCTGCAGCTTCTCCAGCGACGGCACGACGACCGTCAGGAGCTGCAGGATGATCGAGGCGGTGATGTAGGGCATGATGCCCAGCGCGAACAGCGCGATCCGCGACAGGCCGCCGCCCGAGAAGACGTTCAGGAACTGGAGCACGCCGCCGTCGCTGAACTGCTGCTGGCGGCGCAGGGCCTCGACGCCCTCGGCGCTGACGCCGGGGACCGGGATGTACGCACCGAGCCGGTAGAGCGCCAGGATCGCCGCCGTGAACAGCAGCTTCTTGCGGATGTCGGCGACCGTGAAGGCGCTGAGGATCGTCGAGAGCATGCGGCGCTCAGGAGACTATCGGGGGCTGGACCCGGCGGGCGTCGGCGACCCCACCGGGCCTAGTCCTCGACGACGACGCAGGTGCCGCCGGCGGCCTCGATGCGCTCGCGCGCGGTCGCGCTGAACTGGTGCGCGTGGACGGTGAGCGCCTTGCTCAGGTCGCCCTTCGCGAGCACCTTCACGGGCACGCCCTTGCGCTTGGCGATGCCGGTCTTGGCGTAGTCCTCGAGCGTGACCTCGGCGCCCGCGTCGAAGCGCTTCTCCAGGTCGCCGAGGTTCACCGGCTGCGTGTGCGTGCGGAACGGCTCGAACGGCATCGACTTCTTCATGTGCGGGCCGCGCAGCTTGCGCATCCGCATGTGGATGGGCATCTGCCCGCCCTCGAAGTTCGGCCGCTTCTTGTTGCCCGAGCGCGCGCCGGCGCCCTTCTGCCCGCGGCCCGACGTCTTGCCGGTGCCGGACCCCTCGCCGCGCCCGACGCGCTTGCGCGGGCGGCGGGAGCCGGGGGCGGGGCTCAGCGAGTGCAGCCCGATCCGCTCGTTCTCGTTGGAAGCGTTGTCAGCCATCGACCTTCACCAGGTGACGGACCCGGTGCAGCATGCCCCGGGTCTGCGGGTTGTCCTTGACCTCGACCGTGTGGCCGATGCGCCGCAGCCCCAGCGAGCGCAGCGTCTCGCGCTGGGCGTGGTTGGCGCCGTTGCGGCTCTTGACCTGCGTGACCTTCAGAGCCCCCATCAGGCGGTGACCTCCTCCGCCTTGTCGTCGGCGGACTCGGGCGCGGGCGCGTCGGAGCGGCCGTCGAGGCCGAGGACCGCGCTGACCGACAGGCCGCGCAGCTGGGCGACCTCCTCGGGACGGCGCAGCTGCTGGAGGCCGGCGACCGTCGCCTTGACGAGGTTGATCGGGTTCTGCGAGCCCAGCGACTTGCTCAGGATGTCGTGGATGCCGGCCAGCTCGAGCACGGCGCGCACGCCGCCGCCGGCGATGACGCCGGTACCGGGCGAGGCGGGCTTCAGGAGCACGTGGCCGGAGCCGAAGACGCCGTTGACCTCGTGGGTGATGGTCGAGCCGTGCTGCGGCACGCGGAAGAGGTTCTTCTTGGCCTGCTCGACGCCCTTCTGGATCGCCAGCGGCACCTCGTTGGCCTTGCCGTAGCCGACGCCGACCACGCTCTCCTCGTCGCCGACGACGACGAGCGCGGTGAAGGAGAACCGGCGGCCGCCCTTGACGACCTTCGCGACGCGGTTGATCTCCACGACGCGCTCCTGGAGGTCCAGGCCGGCGGGGCTGACGGAACGATCGATCTGCATCAGAGTCTCTTCCTAGATTGCCAGTCCGGCCTCGCGGGCGCCGTCCGCCACCGCCTTGACCCGGCCGTGGTAGCGGTAGCCGCCACGGTCGAAGACCGCGCGCTCGACGCCGGCGGCCTTCGCGCGCTCGGCGATGAGCTCGCCCACGCGCCTGGCCTGCTCCATGCGGCCGAGGCCACGCACCTCGGGCTCGGTCCACTGGGCGGCCGCGATCGTGTGGCCGGCCTCGTCGTCGATGAGCTGGGCGAACACGCCGCGGTTGGAGCGGAACACGGCCAGGCGCGGACGGGTCGCCGTGCCGACGACCTTGGCCCGCACGCGGCGGCGACGCTTGAGGCGGCGCGCTTCCTTCGTCAGAACCGTCATGCGCGCTTCCCGACCTTCCGGGCGACGTACTCGCCCTCGTAGCGGATCCCCTTGCCCTTGTAGGGCTCCGGCGGCCGCTGCTTGCGGATGTTGGCGGCCACCTCGCCCACGAGCTGCTTGCTGATCCCCTTGACCACGATGCGGGTCGGCTGGGGGACCTCGAACTCGATGCCCTCCGGCGCCTTGATCGACACCGGGTGCGAGTAGCCGAGCGCGAGCTCGAGGTCCTTGCCCTTGAGCTGCGCGCGGTAGCCGACGCCCTGGATCTCGAGCGCCTTCTGGTAGCCGTTGGTGACGCCCTCGACCATGTTGGCCACGAGCGAGCGCGTCAGGCCGTGCAGGGCCCGGTGCGGGCCGCGGTCCGTCGGGCGCGTGACGATGAGCTCGTCGCCCTCCTGCGTGACGGTGATGTCACGGTGGATGCGCTCGCTCAGCTCGCCCTTCGGGCCCTTCACGCGGACCTCGCCGGGATCGATGGTGACCTCGACCCCCGAGGGGACGGGGATGGGCTTTCGACCGATGCGGCTCACGTCACCACACCTTCGCAACGACTTCGCCGCCCACGCCGGCGCGACGCGCCTCGTGGCCGGTCATGACACCTCGCGACGTGGACACGATCGCCGTGCCCATGCCGCCCTGCACCTTCGGGATCTTCGACGCCGGGACGTAGTGGCGCTGGCCGGGGCGCGAGACGCGCTCCAGGCCGGTGATGGCCGACTGGCGGGAGTCCGTGTACTTCAGCCGCAGGCGGATGATCTCGCCCGGGTGGTCGGCGTTCGGTCCCTCCACGTCGAAGCCGTCGATGTAGCCCTGCTCCTTGAGGATGCGCGCCATCTCGACCTTGAGCTTGCTCGACGGGATCTCCACGGACTCGTGCGCCGCGTGGATCGCGTTGCGGATCCGCGTCAAGAAGTCGGCGATGGGGTCGGTCATGGACATGGTCGGGCTACCAGCTGCTCTTCGTCATCCCGGGGATGTAGCCCTCGTGCGCCAGCTCGCGCAGGCAGATCCGGCAGACGCCGAACTTGCGGTACACGGCGCGGGGGCGGCCGCAGCGGCGGCAGCGAGTGTACTCCCGGGTCTTGTACTTGGCGGGGCGCGCCTGGCGGACGCGCTGCGAGGTCTTCGCCATGGCGTTCCTACTGGTCCTCTCGGGTGAATGGCATGCCGAACGCGGTCAGCAGGGCGAGCGCGCCCTCGTCGTTCGGGGAGGTCGTCGTGATCGTCACGTCCAGGCCGCGGACCTGGTCGATGGCGTCGTAGTCGATCTCCGGGAAGATGATCTGCTCGCGGATGCCGAGCGTGTAGTTGCCGCGGCCGTCGAACGACGTGCGCTTCAGCCCGCGGAAGTCGCGGATGCGCGGGATCGCGATGGACAGCAGCCGGTCGAGGAACTCGTAGGCGCGGTCGCCGCGCAGCGTGACGGCCAGGCCCACCGGCATCCCCTCGCGGAGCTTGAACGCCGCGATCGACTTGCGGGCACGGCGGATGCTCGGCATCTGGCCCGCGATCGTCGCGAGCTGCTCCTGGGCGGCCTCGAGCATCTTGGAGTCCTGCTTGGCATCGCCGACGCCCATGTTGAGCGTGATCTTCTCGATCTTCGGCA
The DNA here is from genome assembly GCA_019683665.1 of Solirubrobacteraceae bacterium. Taxonomy (GTDB): domain Bacteria; phylum Actinomycetota; class Thermoleophilia; order Solirubrobacterales; family Solirubrobacteraceae; genus Capillimicrobium. Next base: position 2,131 of record JADGIB010000069.1, on the reverse strand, counting down.
CCTGCATGATCGAGGACAGCCCGAGCTGCTCCTTGAGCGCAGGCCGGATCTCCTCCAGGTACTTGACCTTGAGGCGGGCGGGTGCGGTGGGGGTGTCGGTGGCCATCAGTCGATCTGCTGTCCGGAGCGACGGGCGACGCGGTAGCGCTTCCCGTCCTCTCGCTTGATGCCGACGCGCGTCGGCTTCTTGTCCTTCGGGTCGACCAGCGCCACGTTCGAGATGTGGATCGGGCCTTCCCGCTCGATGACGCCGGCCTGAGCGTTGGGGTTCAGAGCCGACGGCTTCTGGTGACGCTTGACGATGTTCAGCCCCTCGACGTAGACCCGCTGCTTGCGGGGCTCCACGCGCAGGACCTTCCCGGTCTTCCCCCGGTCCTTGCCGGAGATGACCACGACCTCGTCGTCGCGCCGGATCTTCAGCCTAGCGGCCATACGGCTACAGCACCTCCGGAGCGAGCGAGACGATCTTCATGAAGTTGCGCTCGCGCAGCTCGCGCGCGACGGGCCCGAAGATGCGGGTGCCGCGCGGGTTGTTCTGCGCGTCGATGATCACCGCCGCGTTCTCGTCGAAGGAGATGTACGTGCCGTCGTCGCGGCCGAACGGCTTCTTGGTCCGCACGACCACGGCGGTCACGACGTCGCCCTTCTTGACCGACCCCTGCGGGTTGGCCTGCTTGACGGTGGCGGTGATGATGTCGCCGACGTGCGCGTACCGGCGGCGCGAGCCGCCCTTGACGCGGATCACGAGGATCTCGCGCGCGCCCGTGTTGTCGGCGACCTTGAGACGGGACTCGTTCTGGATCACTTGGCGCGCTCCAGGACCTCGACCAGCTTCCAACGCTTCGTGCGCGAGAGCGGACGGCTCTCCTCGACGCGCACGGTGTCGCCGACGTGCGCCTCGTTGGCCTCGTCGTGGGCGTGCAGCGTCGTGGACGTGCGCACGATCTTCTCGTAGCGGCGATGGCGGCGCGCGGTGTCGACGCGGACCGTGATCGTCTTGTCCGCCTTGTCGGAGACGACGACGCCCTGGCGCACCTTCTTGCGCCCGTGGACGTGCGGCACCGGCTCGGGCGGCGGGGTCTTCGGCGCGGCCTTGCGGGCCTCGCGCTCCTTCAGCCGGCGCGCGCGGCGCAGGCGGGCCTTGCGGGCCCGCTCGGCCTGGCGCTCGGCGTGGCGCTCCTCCGGGGTCCGCGGCGGACGCTTCGAGGCCGCGAGGTGCTTCGCGCGGGCCCGCTGCTCCTTGGCGGACAGGGGAGCGGGAGCCTCCTCGGCGGGGGCCTCGGCCGCGTCGGCCTCGGTCGCCTCCGGCTCCGTCGCCTCGACGGGCGTCTCCTCGGTGGTCTCTTCGTCAGCCATCAGATCTGGTTGGTGTCGATGCCGCGCTCGCGGGCCACGGTGAGGGCCCGCGCCAGCGCGCGCTTGGTGTTCCGGAGGCTTGCGGTGTTCTCCAGCTCGCCGGTGGCGTGCTGGAAGCGCAGGCCGAACAGGTCCCGGCGGAGGGTCTGGATGTGCTCGACGAGCTGGGTGTCGTCGAGCTCGCGCAGCTCACGTGCCGTCTGCGTCGCCATCACTCGCTGTCCTCTCGGGTGACGAACTTCGTGCGGACCGGCAGCTTGTGACCGGCCAGGCGCATCGCCTCACGGGCCAGCGGCTCGGGCACGCCGGACAGCTCGAACATGACGCGGCCCGGCTTGACGACCGCGACCCAGCCCTCGGGCGAGCCCTTGCCGGAGCCCATGCGGGTCTCGGCCGGCTTCTTCGTGAACGACTTGTCCGGGAAGACGTTGATCCAGACCTTGCCGCCGCGCTTGATCTTGCGGGTCATCGCGATACGGGCGGCCTCGATCTGGCGGTTCGTGAGCCAGCCGGCGTCGAGCGCCTTGATGCCGTACTCGCCGAACTGGACCGTCGTCTGCCCGCGCGACACGCCGGCGCGGCGGCCGCGGTGCTGCTTGCGGTGCTTGACGCGCTTGGGGGACAGCATCTATCGCCCACCTCCCTGCTGGCCGCGGCCACCGCCGCCGCCCTGGCCGCGCCCGCCGGGCCCGCGCCCGCCGCCCTGGCCGCCGCGACCGCGGCCGCCCTGGCCGCCGCCGCCCCCCCCCCCGCCCCCGCCGGGGGGGTTTTAACA
>JADGIB010000001.1 GCA_019683665.1 Solirubrobacteraceae bacterium | reverse complement strand
TGGAGCTAGCCGGACTCGAACCGGCGACCTCCTGGGTGCGATCCAGGCGCTCTCCCAGCTGAGCTATAGCCCCGGGCTGGCCTAGTGTAGCCAGGGATCGATGAGCTTTCGCGCTCGGCTCACTCTCTTCTTCGTCCTGATCGTGATCGTGCCGATGCTCTCGGTCGCGATCGTGCTCTTCCGGCTCATCTCCGACAACGAGACCGGAAAGGCCGACGCGGGCCTGCGCGTGACGAGCCGGGTGGCCGTCCGGCTCTACGAGGAGGCGCGGGCGGAGGCCGACGAGGTCGTCGCCGCGGTCGGCACCGACCGGCGCCTGGCCGCCGCCCTGCGCGACCGGCGCGAGGCCGCCGCGCAGGCCCGCGCCCGGGCGCTGCTGGCCGCGCGCGAGATCGAGCGGATCGAGCTGACCGGCGGCGACGTCGAGCTCGCCGCCGGCTCGCCCGACGCGATCGCCCCGACCGAGCGCACGCTCGTCGGCGCCGGCGGCGAGCGGTTCGGGACCCTGGCCGTGTCGGTCACCGGCGCCGCCGCGTACGCGCGCGAGCTGCGCGCCGCCACCGGCGCCGACGTCGCCGTCACCGCGGGCGGGCGGATCCTGGCCACGACCGTCGCGGGGCTCGAGCCGGCCGACGTGCCCGCCGCCGGCACCGCGGTCGACGTCGACGTCGGCGGCGAGAGCCGCCGGGCCGTCACCGTCGACGAGCCCGGGTTCGGCGGGCGGACGGTCGCCGTCACCGTCTTCGTCGACGAGGCGGGCGCCGGCGCCGTCACCCGCAGCCGCTGGCTGGCCGCCGGCATCCTCGTCGGCTTCCTCGTCCTCGCGCTGACCTTCGCCGTCGCCGTCTCCCGCTCGCTGCAGGCCCAGATCGGCTCGTTCCTGGCCGCGGCCCGGCGCATCGCCTCCGGCGACTTCTCGACCGAGGTCACGACGACCGGCCGCGACGAGTTCGCCGAGCTCGGCGCCGAGTTCAACAAGATGTCCCACCAGCTCGCGGCGCGCCTGGAGGACCTGCGCCAGGAGCGCGCGCGGCTGGAGACGTCGCTGCGGCGCATCGGCGAGACGTTCGCGTCCAACCTCGACCGCGACGCGCTGCTGGAGATCGTCGTGCGGACCGCCGTCGACGGCCTCGGCGCCGACGGCGGCCGCGCGAACGCCCGCCCCGCCCCCGGCCGCCCGCTCCAGGAGGTCGTGCGCGCCGGCGAGGTCGACGCGCGCCTGGAGACGCTGCGCCGGGCCGAGGCGGGGGCGCTGGCCGGCGGCGGCGCGGCCGAGGCCTCCGATGACGGCGCCCACGCGCTCGCCCACGCGCTCTCGGGCACCGAGCCGGGCGAGCTCCTCGGGATGCTCTCCGTCGTGCGGGCCGGCGCCCCGTTCGAGGACCGCGACCGCGAGCTGCTCTCCTACCTGGCCGGCAGCGCCTCGGTCTCGATCCAGAACGTCGCCCTCCACGAGGCCGTCCAGCGCCAGGCGGTGACCGACGAGCTGACCGGGCTGTTCAACCACCGCCGCTTCCAGGAGGCGATCGTCGCCGAGGTCGAGCGCGCCCGCCGCTTCGGGCAGCCGATGAGCCTCGTCATGCTCGACATCGACCACTTCAAGCGCGTCAACGACACCCACGGCCACCAGCAGGGCGACCGCGTGCTGGCCGAGGTCGCGCGGGTGCTGCGCGACCGCTCGCGCGAGATCGACGCGCCGGCCCGCTACGGCGGCGAGGAGCTCGCGCTCGTCGTCCCGCAGACCGACGCCGAGGGCGCCTACCAGCTCGCCGAGCGGGTGCGCCAGGAGGTCGAGGCGCTCGAGATCCCGCTGCTCGACGGCTCCGGGTCGATCCGGGTGACCGCCAGCCTCGGGGTGGCGTCGCTCCCGGCCGACGCGGAGGACGGGGGCGGGCTCATCGCCGCGGCCGACGCCGCGCTCTACGCGGCCAAGCGCGCCGGACGCAACAAGACGGTGCGGGCGGACGGTAAGGTCTAGGCCTCACGATGGGACTGCTCGACGACGCCATCCGCGAGCACCTCGAGCTGAAGCTGCGCCGCGGCGCCGACCCGGCCGAGGTCGCCCGGCAGGAGCGGGAGGCGCTCGGCCCGGCGCGCCGGGGGCCCGAGCCGCTGGAGGTCACGCCGCCGCCCGAGCCGGAGCCCGCCGAGCCGGAGCCGCAGCCGCACGCCGGTCACGAGCCCGAGTTCGACTGGGGCCGGGCCGAGCCTGCGCCGGAGCCCGCCGCGCACGCGCCGGTCGCGCCGCCCGAGCCCGCGGCGCCGCCGCCCGCGCCCGAGCCGGCCCCCGCGCCCGAGCCGCAGCCGGAGCCGGCCGCCGAGGCCCCGCCCGCCTCGCGCCCGGAGCTCGACCAGCCGACGGTCGCGTTCGACGTCGCCGACCTCGAGGAGGCCCAGCGCCGGCCGGCCGCGCCGCCGCCGCCCGCCGAGGACGCGCCCGAGGACGTGCTCGAGGAGACGCCCGACTTCCTCCAGGAGACGCCCGAGCACGACCGGCTCTGGTTCGAGCAGCGCCCGCCGCGCGACTTCGACTTCGACGGCTGACGGCCGTGCCGCGGCGGCTGACCTGGCTGGACGTCTTCACGGCCGAGCCGCTGCTGGGCAACCAGCTCGCGGTCGTCCACGACGCCGACGGGCTCAGCGAGGACGCGATGGGGCGCTTCGCGGCCGAGACGAACCTGTCGGAGACGACGTTCGTGCAGGTGCCCGAGGCCGCGGGCGCCGACTACCGCAACCGGATCTGGATGCCGCACCGCGAGCTGCCGTTCGCCGGGCACCCGTCGCTGGGGACGGCCGTCGCCGTCGCGCTCGCGCGCGGGGAGGCGGAGGCGACCTACGTCCAGCAGACCCAGCCGGGGCTGCAGGCGATCGACGTCCGCCTCGACGGCGCCCGCGGGCACGCGTCGATGCTCCAGGACCCGGCCTCGTTCGGGCCCGAGCTCGACGCCGGCCGGGTCCTCGAGGCGATGGGCCTCGCCGGCGCCGACGCCGACCCCGACGTGCCCTGCCAGGTCGTGTCGACCGGGTTCGCCCACGTCATGGCGCCGATCGCCGACCCGGCCGCGCTCGGGCGCGTGCGCCCGGACCCGGCGCGGATGGCGGCGCTCCTGGACGAGGCCGGCCAGGGGGTCGTGTACCTCGCCGCCCGCGCCGGCGCCGGCGAGGTCCGCGCCCGCGGGTTCTTCCTCCAGGACGGCCTGCCGCGCGAGGACCCCGGGACCGGCTCGGCCGCCGGCCCGCTCATGGCCCACCTCCACGCCCGCGTCGGCTGGGAGCGGATGCGGGTCGTCCAGGGGGTCGAGATGCGCCGCACGTGCGTGATCGACTGCGCGGTCGAGGGCGAGCACGTCCGCGTCGGGGGCGATGTGGCCGTCGTCTTCGAGTCGCGGGTCGCGCTCTGACGCGTTCGCCCTCGGTCTTCCGTCCAAACCGGCGCAAACCGATGCAGGACCGGCGCCGACCTGCCGACCAAGGGAGTGCCACATACCGCGCGGCGCCCCCGGGGAACAGGCGTCGCGCACCAAGGTAAGCGCGTGAGAGGCGCCCCTCTGATGAGCGGGGGCGCCTCTCCGCGTGCTCAGCGCACGGCGGTGGCGGCGATGATCCGCCGCAGCGCGAGCGGCTCGATCGTCGGCTCGGGTCCCGGCGCCGGGCGGCGGGTAGACTCGGCCGAGCGGGGCCATAGCTCAGCTGGGAGAGCGCCTGCTTTGCAAGCAGGAGGTCGCCGGTTCGATCCCGGCTGGCTCCACTGTCGCGCCCGCCTCAGCCGAGGCGCGCGGTCAGCGGCGCGAGGTGCTCGTCCACGCGCTCGGCCGCGAGCGCGCGCAGCGCCTCGGCGTCGGCGCCGGCGACCCAGCCGTCGACGCCGAGGGCGATCGCCTCGGGCAGGCCGCGGGGGCCGATGCGCAGCTCCGCGTCGTGGAGCGGCGGGACGGCGCGCAGGCGCGCAACGGCGTCCTCGACCGCGGCGGCGACGAGCGCGGCGTGGTGGTCGAGGTAGGCGCGCCCGGGGTCGGCGGCGCCGGAGCAGGCCGCCACCCGCGCGAGCAGCAGCGACCGCAGCGCCTCGTCCTCGAGCGGGGCGTGGGCGGGGAACCACGAGTCGGCCCCGACCGGCGCGGTGCGCAGGCCGAGGCCGGCGACGAGCGCGCGCCCCTCGTCGGGCGAGCAGGCGCGCAGGTCAAGCGTGAGGGTGACCATGGCCCGCACCGTAGCAGCGAGGATTAGGGAACCCTAACGGGAGGCTGAAGCGTGGGGCATGAGCCCCGTGCGCACGAGCGGCAGCCCGTGCGGCCCGCCCGGGTTGGCGAACAGCGTCTGGTGGACGCCGATCTCGCCCGCCTCGAACGCGAGCGCCGCCCCGGTCATGTAGAGCCGCCAGACGCGCTCGCGGTCGGCGCCCGCCAGCTCGATCGCGCGCTCGCGGCCGGCCGCGAGGTTGCGCACCCACGCGCGCAGGGTCAGCGCGTAGTGCTCGCGCAGGGACTCGTCGTCGCGCGTCTCGAAGCCGGCGCGCTCGGCCGCCTCGACGACCGTGCCCAGCAGCGACAGCTCCCCGTCGGGGAACACGTAGCGCGACAGGAACGTCGCGTCGCTCGCCCAGGGCCGGCGCCTCACGTGCGGGGCGACGCGCGAGATCCCGTGGTTGAGGAACAGGCCGCCCGGCCGCAGGAGCGAGCGCACGCGCGCGAAGTACTCGCCGAGCTTGTCGCGCCCGACGTGCTCGTACATCCCGACCGACGCGATCTTGTCGTACGGCCCGTCGGCGACCTCGCGGTAGTCGGCCAGGCGGATCTCGACGCGGTCCGACAGGCCCTCCTCGCGGACGCGCTCGCGCGCCAGCTCGGCCTGCGCCTCGGAGATCGTCACCCCGACCGCCCGCACGCCGTGCTCGCGGGCGGCGTGGATGACCAGCGACCCCCAGCCGCAGCCGACGTCGAGGAAGCGCTCGCCCTCGGCCAGGCGCAGCTTGCGGCAGATCAGCTCGAGCTTGCGCTCCTGGGCGACGTCGACGCTCTCGCCCGGGTCGGCGAAGTAGGCGCACGAGTAGACCATCGTCGGCCCGAGCACGAGCCGGTAGAACGCGTTGGAGACGTCGTAGTGGTGGCGGATCGCGACCCGGTCGCGGCGCAGCGAGTGCAGCCGTCCGTCCTTGCGGAACTCGGCCGCCGGGATCGGCGGCCGGCCGCCGCGCAGCGCGCCCAGGCGCCGCGCCGTGCGGACGAGCAGGGCCAGCTCGCCCGGGCCGAGGTGCAGGCCCTCGAAGCGGGTGCGCAGGCGCAGGAGGTCCTCGATGTCGCCGTCGACGTCGATCTCGCCGCTGACCCAGGCGCGGGCGATGCCGAGCTCGCCCGGGCGCCACGCGACGTGGGCCAGCGCCCGCGGCGAGCGCAGGATCACCGCGGGATGGGCCGGGTCGCCGTCGACGGCGGGCAGCTCGCTGCCGTCCCAGAAGCGGACCCGCAGGCGCCGGGCGCCGGGGGCGAGCGCGTCGATGCGCGCGGCGAGCGGGGCGGCGATCTCGGCGCAGCTCATGGGCGGACCCTACCGGGCGGCGAGGCGGGCAGCGCGGCCATGACCTCGCCGGCGACCCGGTCGGTCGCCGCGCCGGTCCCGCCCAGCAGCCGCCGCGAGAGCTGCGCGCGGCGGAAGTACAGCGGCGCGTCGTGCTCCCACGTCGCCCCGATGCCGCCGTGGACGGAGATGCACACCCGGGTGGCGACGTCGAGCGCGCGCCCGGCCGCCGACCGGGCCGCCGACGCCGCGAGCGCGAGCTCGCCGGGCTTCGACTCGCCCGCCCAGCCCGCGTAGTAGAGGAGCGAGCGGCCGTTCTCCAGCAGCCGCAGGACCTCGACGAGCTGGTGCTTGATCGCCTGGTAGGAGCCGATCGGGCGGCCGAACGCGTGGCGCTCCTTCGCGTAGGCGACCGCGAGGTCCAGGCACGCCTCGACCGCGCCCAGCGACTCGGCCGCCAGCAGCGCCTGCGCGAGGTGCCAGGCGGTGGCGGCGTCGCCGGGGCTCACGTCGAGGGGCGCGGCCGTCGCGCCCGCGAGCGAGACGTGCCCGAGCAGGCGCGTCGCGTCGTAGCGGGTGACCGCCTCGACCGTCGCGCCCTCGACGACGCTCACCGCGCCGCCCTCGCCGACGACGACGAAGACGTCGGCGCCGGGCGCGTCGACGACCCACGCGGCGGCGTCGCCGCCGGCGGGCACCCGCGCCTTCCCCTGCGGCGGCTCCCACGTCCAGCGCGGCTCGAGGTCGCCGGGCGGCATCGCGGCGACGAACGCGGCCCGCCGCTCGCCGCTCGCGACCGCCTCGACGCCGTCCCAGCCGCCGCGGTCCAGCAGCCACGAGGCGGGGAGGTGGCCGAGCAGCGGCACCCCGGCGAGCACGCGCCCGCACTCGCCCATGACGAGCATCGCGTCGAACGGGCCCAGCCCGGCGCCGCCGCGCGCCTCGGAGACGAGCAGCCCGGTCCAGCCCGCCTCGCAGGCGGCGGGCCACAGGTCGGGCGGCGGCTCGCCCTCGAGCGCCGCGCGCGCCGCCTCGACCGTCGCCACGCGCGAGAGCGTCCCGCGGGCGGCCTCGCGCAGCAGCTCCTGCTCGTCGCTCAGCGCCAGGTTCACGCCGTCACCTCCCGCTCGCGGGCGCGCAGCTCCGAGAACGGCACGCCCTTGTCCAGGCGCGGCTCGGACGGGAGCCCGAGCACGCGCTCGCCGACCGTGTTGCGCAGGATCTCCTCGGTCCCGCCGGCCGACTTCAGGCCGGGCAGGAACGAGATCGCGTACGCCCACTCGCCGCCGTCCTCGAGCGCATCGGGGCCGAGGACGTCGGCGATGAGGTCGGTGGCGGCGATCGCGGCGTTCACCGTCGTCACCTTCGCCAGCGCCGACTCCGGGCCGGGGATCTGGCCGCCCTGCAGCGCGGTCAGCGTCCGGTAGCCGGTGAAGCGCAGCGCGAGCAGGTCGACGGCGACCTCGCCCAGGCGCCGGCGGACGTCCGGGTCGCGGCGGGCCTGCGGGTCGGCCGCGATCGGCGCCGCGAAGCGGTCGGGCCGGTATCCGAGCCCCTCCGACCCCAGGCCGATCGTCAGCCGCTCGAACATGAGCGTCGTCAGCGCCGTCCCCCAGCCGTTGCCGACGCCGCCGACGACCGCGTCGGGCTCGAGGCGGGCGTCGTCGAAGAAGACCTCGTTGAACTCCGCCTCGCCGGAGATCTGGCGCAGCCCACGGACGGTGACCCCCGGCGCGTCCATCGGGACGATGAACATCGTCAGGCCCTTGTGCTTGGGGACGTCGGGGTCGGTGCGGGCCAGCAGCAGGCCGAAGCTCGCGAACTGGGCGTTCGTCGTCCACACCTTCTGGCCGTTCAGCGTCCAGGAGCCGTCCGCCTGCGCGCGGGCGCGCGCCTGGACGCCGGCCAGGTCGGACCCGGCGGCCGGCTCGGAGAAGAGCTGGCACCAGACCTCGTCGCCGTGGAGCATCGGCCCGAGGTAGCGGGCCTTCTGCTCGTCGGTGCCGTGGGCGATGATCGTCGGCCCGAGCATCCCGACGCCGATGACGTCGAGGATCCCGGGGACGCCGGCGCGGCTGATCTCCTGGTTGACGATCACCTGCTCGATCGGCCCCAGGCCCTGGCCGCCGGCCTCCTCGGGCCAGACGACGCCGGCCAGGCCGCCCTCGGCCAGCCTCCCCTGCCAGGCGCGGCGCGCGGCCAGGTACTCGGCCTCGTCGCCGCCCTCCGGGAGGCGCGCCGGCGGCGCCTCGTCGCGATGCTCCTCCAGCCAGGCCCGCACCCGGGCCCGGAACGCCGCCTGCTCGGGGGTGTCGTTGAGGTCCACCCGTCCCTCCTCCGTTGGCTGACCGGCCAGTCAGCGCGAAGCCTACGGGATGCCGACCGGCGCGGCGTGCGGGGCTGCAGAGGCCGCGCTCTCCCGCACGGCGGCGAGCCGCAGCGCCGCCACGGGCCGCGAGGGGCGGGCGACGCTCCCGCTCCGGCTCAGCGGCGCGCGGCCATCGCGGCAAAGCCGCGGTCGAGGAGCCTGCGCGCCTGCGCGCCCGGGTCGGGCGAGTGGAGCAGCACGACGCCGAGGCGCACCCCGCGGCGGGTCGCGCTCGCGACGAGGCAGCGCCCCGCCTTGCGCGTGTAGCCGGTCTTGATCCCGGTCACGCCGCGGTAGCCGCTGAGGATGAGCGGGTTGTGGGAGGTGAGCCACAGCTTCCCGCCCTTGATCGGGAACGGCAGCACGACCTGGCGGCGGCGGACGATCCGGGCCAGACGCGGCTCGTCGAGCACGGCCCGGGCGAGCGCGGCGAGGTCGGCCGCGCACGAGTGGTTGCCCTCGTCCTGGAGGCCGTCGGGGCGGGCGAAGCGCGTGCACGCCAGGCCCATCCGCTGCGCCCGCGCGTTCATCTCGGCCACGAACCGCCGCATGGTCCCCGACACGTGCTGGGCGAGCGCGATCGCGGCGTCGTTGCCGGAGACGACGAGCAGGCCGGCCAGCAGCGTCTCCAGCGGCACGCGCCGGCCCTTCGGCAGCAGGCCGATGCCGGAGCCCTCGTAGGCGAGCGCCTGGCGGGTGACCTTCACCTTCTCGTCGGGGTCGGCGCGGTCGACGACGACGAGCGCGGTCATCATCTTCGTGAGGCTGGCGATCGGCAGCACCCGCTCCGGCTCGCGCCGCCACAGCACCTCGCCGGTGTCGAGGTCGAACAGCAGCCCGGCCCGCGGCGGCCGGCGGAAGCGGACGTGGACGACGTCCTCGGTCGCGGCGAGCGCGACGTCGAGCGGCCGGCGGGCGACGACCTCGGCCTCGGGCGGGCCGTTGTAGGCCTGCAGGGCCGGCGGCGCCGACCGCGACCCGGCCGTCGCCGTGGCGCCGTCGCCCCCGCCGCGCTGCGACCAGCCCCATGCGGCCAGGCCGCACGCGGCGACGAGCGCGAGGAGGGCGGCCAGGGTGCGGGCGGTCCGGCTCACGAGGGCGGCGGGGGCTCGCGCAGCGCGCCGAGGACGCCGACGCCGAGGAGCGCGAGGACGAGGAGCGACAGGACGGTGAGCGGATCGGGCCCGCTGCGGACCGCGACCGCGATCGTCAGGCCTCCGAGGATCGCGATCATGGCGAGCGCGCCCACGAGGATCGCCGTCCTCACGACAGGGCGGCGCGACCGCGCGCCACGAGCACCTCGGGCGTCTTCACCTGGACGGCGAGCGGCCGGGCCGCGGCGGCGCCGAGCGCGAACGCGACCGCCTGCGCCGCCAGCAGGGCGGCCGGCCCGCCGAGCGCGGCGAGCGCGACCTGGAGCGCCGCCCAGGCGCCGAGGACGGCGGCCAGCGGCACGGCGACGATCGTCGAGAACAGCACCGCGAGCACGACCGCGAGCACGCGGCCCCACGGGTAGAGCCGCACGTAGGCGCCGAGGACGGCGGCGACCGCGCCGGTCGCGCCGGCGATCGCGGCGTGCCCGTCGCCGCCGAGCCCGAGCTGGACGAGCGCGGCCAGCCCGCCGCCGGCGGCGAGGAAGGCCGCGAAGCGCGGCCGGCCGAGCGCGTCCTCGACGGTCGGGCCGAGCAGCCACAGGAACAGGAGGTCGGCGAGGACCGCGACGATCCCGCCCTCCAGCCCGGCGACCGGGAAGACGACGGCGATCGCGGCCAGCAGCGCGAACGTGACCACCGGGAGCCGGTCGCGCGGGATGTCGTCGGTCACCGGGATCACGGGCTGACCCTACCGGCGCGACGGGCGGTCAGGCGGTGGCCGCGACCGGTCCGTGGCCGGGCCGGCGCTGGGGCACGTGCTGGTCGGCGTGGTAGCTGGAGCGCACGAGCGGCCCGGCGGCGATGTGCTCGAAGCCGAGCCGGTAGGCGGCCTCCTCGAGCGCCTTGAACTCGTCGGGGTGCCAGTAGCGCACGACGGGCAGGTGGCGCTCGGTCGGGCGCAGGTACTGGCCGACGGTGAGGACCTGGACGCCGGCCTCGCGGAGATCCTCGAAGGCGGCGACCATCTCGTCGAACGTCTCGCCGAGGCCGACCATGAGCCCGGACTTCGTGGTGACCGCGTCGCCGCCCATCTCCTTCGCGTTGCGCAGGACGCGCAGCGACCGCCGCCAGGTCGAGCCGCGGCGGGCGACCGGGTAGAGGCGCGGGACGACCTCGACGTTGTGGTTGAAGACGTCGGGGCGCTCGGCGATGACGGTGGCCAGGGGCATCTCCTGGCCCTGGAAGTCGGGGGTCAGGACCTCGATCTGGCAGCCGGGCGCCTGGCGGCGGACCTGGCGGATCGTCGCCGCCCAGATGCGCGCGCCCTTGTCGGGGAGGTCGTCGCGGTCGACGCTCGTGATGACCGCGTGGCGCAGCCCGAGCCGGGCGATCGAGCGGGCGACGCGGGCCGGCTCGAGCGGGTCGTTCCAGGTCGGCTTGCCGGTCTTGACGTGGCAGAACCCGCAGCGGCGCGTGCAGGTGTCACCGAGGATCATGAACGTCGCGGTGCCGCGCTCCCAGCACTCGCCGACGTTCGGGCAGGCCGCCTCCTGGCAGACCGTGTGGAGGTTCTCGGCCTTCATGAGCGCGCGCAGCTCGCGGTACTTCGCCCCGCCCGGGGCCGGCACCTTGAACCAGCGCGGCTTGCGCTCGCGCAGCGGGCGGACGTCGGGACCCAGCACGGTGAGGACGTCCATGCCGCCCGGGTTCGCCCGCGAGCGGGTCTGAAGCCTGCGCTGCTCGACCGCCACGCCCTCAGCGTACCGGGCCGCGGGCGCGGGCCCGGGCCGGGTCAGCGGGTGGCGCCGTTCGTCGTGATCCGCGTCTCGTTGCCGGCCGCGTCGGTGACGGTGACGCGCAGGCTGAAGCCCTGGGTGGCGTCGCGGCGCAGGAGCGCCTTCGTGGCCGAGTCCAGCCGCGCGGTGAGGCGCACCCAGCCGGCGGTCGACAGCACCTGGCCGGTGACCGCGCGCTGGTTGCGGCGCCCGACGCGCAGGGTGCCCGACACCGTGCACGCCTCGTTGCAGGAGACGGTGAACGGCAGCCCGCGGCTGATGAGCGTCCGCGCCCGCGGGTTCGTCGTCACGGCGACGACGGCGCGCGGGTCGCTCGTGTCGTCGGGCACCTCGCCGAGCGAGGTCAGCGCGATGACCGGGGTGTCGGCGGTCGCCGACGACGAGCTGCGGTGGGCGATCGTCGCGCGGCGGCTGTCGGTCGAGACCGGGCTCGCCGCCCCGGTCGTCAGGTCGACCGTGTAGAGGCGCGGGAGCTCGCCGCTGCCGGGCCGCAGCGCGGCGAACGCGGTGCCGCCGCTCGTGATCGCCAGGCCGACGGGGCCCTCGGCGGCGACGCCGAGCTCGCCGATCGTGCGCACGGTCGCGGCCAGCGTCGGCGAGGTGACGAGCGCGTCGCGGTCGGTGTCGATCGCGTACATCGACGCGGCCCCGCCGCCGGTCGGCGGCGTCGTGTACGCGAGCGCGCCCAGCACCGGCGTCGTGCCCGCGCCCGGGTCGCCCTGGTCGTAGGCGTACGGGGCGTCGACGCCGGCGACCTGCCCGTTGGCGACCGAGATCCGCAGGTTCTGCTGGGTGCTCGAGTACGCGCGCGCCTGCAGCGTCGTCGGGTCGATCCCGAACGCGAACGTCGCGCCGTTCAGCGGCGGGCTGAACGCCGTGTTGCTCAGCGGGGTCGCCGCGCCCGTCACCGGGTTGACGACGTACACGCGGTTGGTGGAGCCCAGCGCGTAGAGGCGCCCGGTGCTCTCCAGCCACCCGAGGCCGACGAGCGTCTCGCCCGACTGCAGGCCGGTCACGGCCAGCGCGCCTTGGAGGTTGCCGGGCGAGTCGGAGCGGAACAGGAGGATCTGGTTGTCCTCGGTGAGACCGGCGAGCTGCTCGGCCGCCGTCGCGGCGGCCGGCGCGGCGAGGCCCAGTCCGACGGCCAGCGCAAGGGTGCGGAGGATCGCGAGCGAGCGCATCCGCGCCATTCTTGCGCAGCGGGGCCGGCCCGCGTGCAGGATCGCCGTCAGGCGCGACGCTTGGCGTTCCACGCGAACGTCGTCGGCGATGCGTGACCGCCGGGTTCGGCAGCGAAGGCGAACGGGCGGTTCTCCTGCGCGGCTCCGCTCCGGGAGCGTGACGCCGGGGGTGGTCGACCTTGTGTCGGTATGGCGCGACTGAAGTCGACCACCCCCGCCTGGACCAGCATGCGGGTCGCTTGGCGTCGCGGCCCGGACCGGCGTGACCGCCGGCCCGCCTTCGATGCCTGACCTGCGCCGCTCCGACGACCTGCGTCGTTCGAGCGGGACGCCGGGACCGCCCTCAGACCGCGGCCGGCGCCGGCAGCGAGCGCGCCGGGGAGACGATCCGCTGGCGCAGCCCGCACTCCTGGGCGAAGCGCCAGGCGATCCGCTTGCGGAAGCAGGGCAGCAGCCCGGTGCGGCCGGTCACCTCGGCCAGCGAGGTCGTGCGCGAGTCCGGCAGCCCGCAGGGCACGATCCAGCTCCACGGCTCGAGGTCGTTGTCGAGGTTGATCGCGAACCCGTGTGTCGTCACGCCGCGCGAGACGTGGACGCCGATCGAGGCGATCTTCGCGTCGCCGACCCACACGCCGGTCAGCGCGACGTCCTCCGCCATGCCGCCGCGGGCCTCGACGCCCTCGTCGGCGAGCGCGGCGACGAGCGCGCGCTCGATCCGGGCGACGTGGTCGCGGGCGCGCTCGACGCGCATGATCGGGTAGCCGACGAGCTGGCCGGGCGCGTGGTGGGTGACCTTGCCGCCGCGGTCGACGTCGATGATGTCGATGCCGCGCTCGCGGTACCACGCCTCCGGCAGGGGCAGCTCGCCGGGCCCGGTGCGCCGGCCCCGCGTGTAGCAGAGCGGGTGCTCGAGGAGCAGCAGCGTGTCCGGGATGAGGTCCGCGGCGCGGGCCTCCGCGTAGCGGTGCTGCAGCTCCAGCGCGCGGCGGTACTCGACGAGGCCGAGGTTGACGACGTGCAGATCGGCCATGCGACCATGATCGCATGCCCGAGCGCGCGCGCATCCTGTCCGTCAACGTCGGCGGCCCCGCCCCGCTGGGCCGCTGGCGCGGCCAGGTCATCCACAGCTCCATCGTCAAGACGCCGGTCGAGGGACGCGTCCGCGCCGAGGGCGCGAACCTCGAGGGCGACCGCCAGACCGACTGGCGCGTCCACGGCGGCCCGGACAAGGCCGTCTACGCCTACGCGCGCGAGGACGCCGACTGGTGGGCGGCCGAGCTCGGCCGGGAGATCCCGCCCGGCATGTTCGGCGAGAACCTCACGACCGCCGGGGTCGACTGCACGAACGCGGTCGTCGGCGAGCGCTGGCGGGTCGGCACGGCGCTGCTGGAGGTCTGCCAGCCGCGGATCCCGTGCTTCAAGCTCGGGCTGCGCTTCGAGGACGGCACGATGGTCCGCCGCTTCGGCCGCGCCTCGCGCCCCGGCGCCTACCTGCGCATCGTCGAGGCGGGCGAGCTCGGGGCCGGCGACGCGGTCGAGGTCGTCGACCGCCCCGGCCACGGCGTCACCGTCCGGCTCGTCTCCGACGCGATCCTCATCGACCGCGCGCTCGCCGCGCAGGCGCTCGCCGCGCCGCAGCTCGCCGACGGCCTGCGCGAGCACCTCCGCGGCCTGGCCGCCTAGCGTGCCGGGCTACAGCGACTCGAGCCGCCGCCGGATCGACCCGAGGAACTGCGCCGCCTGGACGCCGTCGAGCGCGCGGTGGTCCCAGGACAGGCCCAGGACGCACATCGGCCGGATCGCGATCGCGTCGCCGTCGGGGCCCTCGACGACGACCGGCCGCTTCACGACCGCCTCCAGGTCGAGGATCCCGACCTGCGGCTGGTTGATGACCGGCGTCGCCATGATCGCCCCGTACTGGCCGGGGTTCGTGATCGTGAACGTGCCGCCGCGCACCTCGTCGGGCTGCAGCTGCCCGGCCCGCGCGCGGCGCGCCAGGTCGCGGATCGCCCGCCCGAGCCCTTCGGCCGACAGGTCCTGCGCGTCGCGGATGACCGGGACGATCAGCCCGTCCTCGCCGAGCGAGACGGCGATCCCGAGGTGGACGGCGTCGTGGCGGGTGTAGACCTCGCCCTCGAGCGTCGCGTTCAGCGCCGGGTGCTCGCGCAGCGCGTCGATCGTCGCGCGGGCGACGAACGGCAGCGCGGTCAGCCCCAGCCGCCGGCGCTCGGCCTCGACGCGCGAGAAGTCGACCTCCATCCAGGTCGTGCACGTCGCCGCCGTCTGCAGCGAGCGCTTCATGTGCTCGCCGATCGCGCGGCGCATCCGCGACAGCGTCCCCGACCCCTCCGCCGCCGCCGGGGCGGGGGCCGGCTCGGGATCCGGCCGGTAGGGCGACTCGATGTGCAGCGGCGGCTCCTCCTCGCGCGGCGCCGGCGGCGGCGCGGCGGCGCCGTCCCCGCGCTCGAGCGCGGCGAGCACGTCGCGCTTCGTCACCCGCCCGTTGCGGCCGGTCCCCTCGATCTGCGACAGGTCGAGCCCGTGCTCGGCGGCGATCCGCCGCACGACGGGGGAGAAGCGCCCGCCGGTGCGCTCGCTCACGTGCGCCTGGCCGGGCCGGGCGCCGGTGTCGATGCGGGCCAGCAGCGCCCCGACCGCGACCGTCTCGCCGACCTCGGCGAGGATCTCGGCCAGCCGGCCGCTGGCCGGCGACGGGACCTCGGTGTCGATCTTGTCGGTCGAGACCTCGAGCACGGTCTCGTCGCGCTCGACCCAGTCGCCGACGCGCTTGCGCCAGCCGACGACCGTCCCCTCGGCGACGGAGACGCCCATCTGCGGCATCGTCACGTCGACGAGCGTGCCCTGCTCAGTAGGCGAGGAGCTCACGGCACGCCTCCTTCACGCGCTGCACGGACGGCAGCACCGCCTGCTCCAGCGGCGGCGAGAACGGGATCGGCACGTCCGGCGTCGCGACCCGCGTCACCGGGCCGTCGAGGTCCTCGAAGCCCTTCTCGGCGATGAGCGCCGCGACCTGCGCGCCCGCCGCGCACGTCTCGTTGGCCTCGTCGAGGACGAGCACCTTCGAGCACGCGCGCACCGACTCGAGGATCGCCGCCTCGTCGAGCGGCACGAGCGAGCGCAGGTCGAGGACGCGGACGCCCTCCAGCTCGGCGGTCGCCTCGAGCGCGACGTGGACCATCGCCCCGTAGGCGATGACGACGAGGCGGTCGCCGTCGCGGGCGATCCGGGCCGAGAACGGCGTCTCGTACAGCCCCTCGGGCACCTCGCCCTTCACCCGCCGGTAGAGGTGCTTGTGCTCGCAGAAGACGACCGGGTTCGGGTCGCGGATCGCGGCGATGAGCAGGCCCTTGGCGTCCTCGGGCGTCGACGGCGCGACGACCTTCAGCCCGGGCGCGTGCATGAACCACGCCTCCGGGTTCTGGGAGTGGAACGGGCCGCCGGAGAACCCGCCGCCGGTCGGCAGGCGGACGACGATCGGCACCGCCAGCCGCTGGCGGTAGTGCATCTTGCCGGCGACGTTGACGAGCTGGTCGAAGCCGCAGGCGACGAAGTCCGAGAACTGCATCTCGCACACCGGCCGCATCCCGACGACGGCGGCGCCGACCGCGGTCCCGATGATCCCCGCCTCGGCCAGCGGCGTGTCCATGACGCGGTCGGGCCCGAACTCGTCGATGAAGCCGTCGGTGACCTTGAACGCGCCGCCGAAGACGCCGATGTCCTCGCCCATGAGGAGGATGCGCTCGTCCTCGCGCATCGCCTCGCGCAGGCCGTCGGAGATCGCCTGCAGATAGGTGAGCGTCCGCGTCCCGGTCGACTCGGCGACCGCGCTCATCGCCCGGCCTCCGCCCAGCCCGACCAGGGGGCGTCGCCGTCGCCGAGCGGGACCGCCTCGTCGGCGAAGACGCCGTCGGTCGCGGTGGCCGGGTCCGGCATCGGCATCGCCAGGGCCGCCTCGGCGGCCGCCTCGACCTCCGCCTCGACCTCGGCGCGCAGCGCGTCGACGTCGACGCCGAGCGCGGCGACGCGCGCGGCCTGGAGGTCGATCGGGTCGCGCTCGGCCCACGCCTCGAGCAGCTCGGGCGGCACGTAGCGCATGTCGTCGTGGGCGGCGTGGCCGTGCATCCGCATCGTCACCGCCTCCAGGAGCGTCGGGCCGCCGCCCTCGACGGCGCGCTCGCGGGCGCGGCGCACCGCGTCGAACATCGCCTCGACGTCGTTGCCGTCGACCGACTCGCCGACCATCCCGTACGACTCGGCCCGGTGGACCGGGTTGACCGCGAACTGGCGGTCGGTCGGCGTCGAGTACGCGTACTGGTTGTTCTCGAGGACGAAGATGACCGGCAGCCGCTGGACGGCCGCCCAGTTCAGGGCCTCGTGGAAGTCGCCGCGCGACGTGGAGCCGTCGCCGAACCAGGTGATCGCCGCCCGGCGCTCGCCGCGGAGCTTGAACGCCATCGCCATGCCGGTGGCGACGACCATCATGTCGGGCAGCATCGAGACCATGCCGACGCACCCGCGCGACGCGTCGCCGAAGTGGACGTTGCCCTCGCGCCCGCCGGTCACGCCGCCGGCGCGGCCCATGTACTGGCCGAGGATGCGCTCGGGCTCGACCCCGCGGACCAGGTGCGCGCCGAGGTCGCGGTGCAGGATGCACAGCCGGTCCTCGGCCGCCATCGCGAACGCGGCGCCGACCGACACCGCCTCCTGGCCGTACCCGTCGTAGAACGATCCGGGCACCTTGCCCTGTCGGTAGAGCGTCAGCGCCCGCGCCTCGATGCTGCGCATGAGCAGCATGAACCGCAGGAGCGCGACGCGATCGCCGGTGGTGAGCTGCTGGGGCGCGCGGTCCGCCGGTACGTGGACCGGCCCCGCGGTCTCGGTCGCCATCTCCATCGTTCTCCCTGGTCGTGCCGGAATCGGGATCTCCGTCCGGCGCCGTTCATGCGCAGGCCGCGGGATCTCCGCGCTCCGCGCCGGGTTCGCGGGGCAGTCTACCCGTGGATCCCGCGCCGCCCACCCCCCGGGTGTCGGGTCCGTGACGGGAGGCGTACCCTCGACGGGCATGGAGCGCGCCTCGCTCACCCGCCTGCGCTGGCGGCTGCGCGGCGCCTGGCAGTGGCCCCTCTTCGGGGTCCTGCTGGTGGCCGACGCGGCGCTCCTGCACGAGCTGCCGATCGCCGGCGCCGGGCCCGACTGGTTCGCCGCCGTCGTCCTCGCGCTCTTCTTCAACGTCGTCGCCGTCGCGGTCGGCGGGACCGTCGGCGGGCTCGTCGTGCGCCGCCTGCGGCCGGACCTGCCGCGGGTCGTCGCCGCCGACCGGGGCGGCACGATCGCGCTCGCGGCGACGACCGCGCTCCTCGTCGCGATCGGGATCGGCCACCGCGAGCGGCTCGCCGCCGAGCGCGAGGAGCTGGCCCTGCAGGCGGCGACCGTGCGTCGCTGGGTCGGGCACAGCCCCGCGCCGGAGGTGCGCCGCCACCGCCGCCACCTCGACCGGCTCGACACGCTCCCGTTCGGCGAGGACCTGTACCGGACGTGCGTGCCGGGCGACGACCCCGAGCGGGCGCTGTGCCTGTTCGTCGACACGAGCCAGTCGCCGCCGGGGGTGCGGCGCGACCCGAACCCGGCCCCGAACTCGACGTTCCGGCCGGGCCCCTGAGCCGTCAGCGCCGGTCGTAGACGGCGACGGTCACCGCCGCGGTGACGTCGAGCCGCGCCGGGAGCGCGGCGGCGCGGCGCTCCAGCTCCGCCGCCTCCACGTGGAACGCGCTCGGCCCCATCGCCGCCAGCGCCACCTGCGCCTCGCGGTCGAGGCGCATCGTCCACGCCACGCGGGCGCTCGACCGCGGCGCGAACCCGTCGCCGAGCCGCCGCGCCAGCCGCTGGGGCTTGCGCGGGTCGACGTCGAGCAGGCCGAGCGCGCCGCGCAGCTCGGCGAGGTGGCCGGGCTCGGGGGTGGCGACGACGAGGACGCCGCCGGGCGCGAGGACCCGGTGCAGCTCCGGCCCGTGGCGCGGGGCGAAGACGCAGAGGACGGCCCCGGCGACCCCGTCGCGCAGCGGCAGCGGCCGCCACGCGTCGGCGCCGACGGCGGCCGCCCGCGGGTGGGCCCGCGCCGCCCGCCGCAGCGCCGGGCGCGACACGTCCAGGGCGATCCCGCGGCGCTCCGGCGCGCGCTCCAGGGCGCGGGCGAGGTGGTGGGCGGTCCCGGCCCCGACCTCGACGATCGCGCCCGCGCCGCCCTCGGCGGCCGCGGCGGCGACCGCGGCGGCGACCGCGGCCGACAGCGGCTCGAAGTGCCCGCCGGCCAGGACCCGCTCGCGGGCGGCGACCATCGCCGCCGTGTCCCCGGCCGGCGCCCGCCGCCCCGCCAGCAGGCTCAGGTGGCCCTGGCGGGCGACGTCGAAGGCGTGGCCGGCCGGGCAGCGGACGACCCGCCCGCCGCCGGGGCCCAGCGGGCCGGCGCAGTGCGGGCAGCGCAGCAGCGCCAGCACCGCCGCCAGCGCCTCGGGCAGCTCCCCCGCCTCGGCCGTCACGGCCCGCCAGGGTGCCACACGGCCGCGCGCTACGCCTCGGCGCCGCCGAGGACGTCGGCGAACGCCTCCAGCGGGCCCGGGGGCGCGAACAGGTACCCCTGGCCGAGGTCGCAGCCGAGCGTCGCGAGGACCGCGAGCTGCTGGTCGGTCTCGATCCCCTCGGCCACGGTCGACAGGCCGAGCGCGTGGGCGAGCGAGATGATCGCCGCGGCGATCGACACGTCCTGCGGCTCCCGGTCCAGGCCGCTGACGAACGAGCGGTCGAGCTTGACGGCGTCGAGCGGGAACCGGCGCAGGTGGCCGAGCGACGACCAGCCGGTCCCGAAGTCGTCGATCGCGAGCTTCACCCCCAGGCGCTTGAGCCCGTTCAGCGTCGACAGCGTCGTCGCGCCGCTCTCGATGACCGCCGACTCGGTCAGCTCCAGGCACAGCGACGGCGGCCGCAGCCCGGTCGCCCGCAGGATCCCGCCGACGACGTCGACGAAGCCGGGGTCGACGAGCTGGCGGGCGGAGACGTTGACCGAGATCGTCAGGCCGCGCGCGTCCCAGGCCGCCGCCTCGGTGCAGGCCCGGCGCAGGACCCACTCGCCGATCGGGACGATGAGCCCGGTCTCCTCGGCCAGCGGCACGAACTCGGCCGGGCTGAGCAGCCCGTGCTCGGGGTGCGCCCAGCGCACGAGCGCCTCGAAGCCGACGACGGCGCCGCCCTCGACGGCGATCTCCGGCTGCAGGTGGAGGCGCAGCTCGTCGCCGGGTGCCTCGGTCGCGCCGTCGCCGAGCGCGCGCACGGCCCGCCGCAGCGCGTTCTCGAGCTCGAGCCGCCGCAGCGCCTGGTCGCGCATCGCGGCGTCGAACAGCTCCCAGCGCGCCTTGCCGCGCTCCTTGGCCCGGTACATCGCCGCGTCGGCGTCGCGGATGAGGTCCTCGGGCCGCGACGGGTCGGTGCTGCACGCGAGCGCGACCCCGACCGACGTCGACAGGTAGACGTCGCGGCCGTCGACGTCGAACGGCTCGTGGAAGAGGTCGACGATCCGCTGGGCGATCGCGAGCGCCTCGGCCTCGCCGGCGATCCCCTCGCACAGGACGGTGAACTCGTCGCCGCCGAAGCGGGCGACGGTGTCCGCCGGGCGCAGCGCCCCGTCGAGCCGGCCGGCGACGTCGACGAGCAGCCGGTCGCCGACGCTGTGGCCGAGCGAGTCGTTGACGACCTTGAAGCGGTCGACGTCGAGGAACAGGACGGCGAGGACGCCGCGGGCGTCGCGGACGCGCCGGGCGAGCGCGTGGCGCAGCCGGTCGAGGAAGAGCGTGCGGTTCGGCAGCCCGGTGAGCGCGTCGTGCAGCGCCTGGTGGGCGAGCTGCGCCTCGGCCGCCTTGCGCTCGGTGACGTCGCGGGCGACGACGACGAGCTCGGCGATCGCGCCGCCGTCGCGGACCGGGGCGATCGTCGACTCCAGCCACACGAGCCGCCCGTCGCGGCGGCGGGCCCGGCCGACGACGGTCGCCGACTCGCGGTCGCGCAGCCGCTCGACCGCCTCGTGCAGCGCGGGCCGGTCCTCGCCGAGGACGACGTCGTCGAAGCGGCGGCCGCGGAGGTCGTCGGGGGCGTAGCCGAGCAGCGGCAGGCAGGCGGGGGAGGCGAAGCGGATCTCGAGCGTCGGCGCCAGGCGGGCGAGGAAGTCGCCGGAGCGCTCGGTGAGCAGGCGCAGCTCGCGCTCGCGGGCGGCGAGCTCGCGGCGGTTGGCGACCTCGTCGGTGACGTCCTCGACCGAGCCGACGAACCCGACGGGCCGGCCGTCGGCCGCGCGCATCGGGTTCGCGCGCGCCCGCACCCAGCGGGTCTCCCCGCCGGGGGTGGCGATCGGCAGCTCGTGCCCGCGCGCGCCGGCGTCGAGGACCCGCCGGAACGCCCGGGCGCCGTCCTCGGGGCGCGTCCCCGTCGTGAGCGCCTGCAGCCACCCGAAGCCGCGCAGCGCCTCGGCCGGGCGCCCGGTGATCTCGCACAGGCGGTCGTTGACGTACGTGCAGGCGCCGTCGAGGTCGGCCGCCCACACCCCGTTCGGGGCCGAGGCGATGAGGGCGCGGAAGCGCTCCTCGCTGGCCCGCAGCGCCGCCTCGGCCGCCCGCCGGCGCGTCATGTCGACCGCCTGGCCGATGACGTAGCGCGGCGCGCCGTCCTCGCGCACGAGCGAGGCCGAGTGCAGGACCCAGACGACGGTCCCGTCGGGGCGCAGCAGGCGCGTCTCGTCCATGACCGTCCGGCAGTCGCCGCGCAGCAGCGCCTGGACCGCGTCGTCGGTGCGGTCGCGGTCGTCGGGGTGGGTGAGGCCGGTGATCGTCAGCGTCGTCAGCTCCGCCGCCGAGCGCCCGGCGAGCGCGCACATCGCCGCGTTCACGCGCAGGATCCGCCCGTCGAGCGCGACGATCGACATCCCGGTCGCGGCGTGGTCGAAGGCGGCGCGGAAGCGGTCCTCGGCCTCGGCCAGGCGGGCGGCGGCCCGGCGCGCGCCGGTCAGGTCCCGGCCGACGGCGTAGACGAGCCCGTCGGCGGGGTCGGCGGCCGCGGTGACGAGGACCGGGCGCCAGCCGCGCCGCGGCCCGCCGACGCGCAGCTCGAGGACGGCCTCGCGCTCGACCCCGGCGGCGAGGCGCATCCCCGTCTCGCCGAGCCGGCGGTGGTCGTCGGGGTGGACGAGGTCGCGCAGGCGCCCGCGGCGCAGCGCGCCCGGGTCGGCGATCCGCGCGACCGCCGCGTTGGCGTGCACGATCGTCCCGTCGAAGCGCGCGACGAGCGCCACGTCGTCCACCAGCTCCAGGAAGCGCGCGGTGGAGCTCTCCATCCCGCGGCCCCCATCGGTCGGCGGGCGGCGGGACTTGAGCGGTGGTGGGCCGATGCCGCCGCGGGGCCTAGTCCTCGGGGGCCACGGCCGACCACTTCGCGAGGAAGTCCTCGACCTCGAGCTGCGCGAGGTCGGCCCGGAGCGCGCGCAGCATCCGCGCCGCCTCGCGGGGCGGCCGGTCCCAGAAGAGGACGGTCTCGGCCGTCTCGATCTCGACGATCTCGATGCGGTCGACCGCGTCCGGGCTCGCCAGCCAGGCGGGCAGGCGGCTGCCGCGGCCGTGGAGGATGCGCAGGCGCCGGTTCGCGCGCATCAGGCCCCCGCGCCGGCCAGGGCGGCGGCCGCGCGCTCGGGCGCGTCCTCGCCGGTGAACGTCTCGCCGCCGGCGAGCACGACCGCCGGGACGTCGGTGACGCCGGCGCTGGCGCGCGCGAGCGCCTCGCGGGTCGCGCGCGCCTGCGCCCCGGCCAGCAGCGCGCGCGGGTGCAGCTCGCAGGCGGACCCGGCGATCGCGACCGCGTCCGGGTCGGCCAGCGACCGCCCGGCGCACCAGGCCTGGCGGAAGGCGGCGAGCGCGAAGGCGACCGCCCGCCCGGTGCCCTTCGCGTAGGTGGCGGCGCGCATCGCGAGCGCCGAGTCGAAGGGCACCTCGGGCGGCCAGCGGACGGGCTGGAGGGCGAGCTCGGCGGCGCGCCGCTCGATCGACGCGCGCCAGATCGCCGCCTCGGCCGCGCAGCGGAAGCCGTCGCCCTCCCGCAGCGACGGCACGTGCACCGGCACCCACTCGGTGGCGACGGGCATCGTCCGGAGGATGCGCTCGGCCACCAGCCAGCAGGCCGGCGACGCCAGGTCGAAGAGGAAGCGCGGGCCGGGCGGGCTACCCGTGGATGAGCCAGCCGTCGGCGGCACGCGCGGCCTCCATGACCCCCTCCGACAGCGTCGGGTGGCCGTGGATGATGCGGGCGACCTCCGGGTAGCCGCCCTCCAGCGCCTTGACGTTGACGAGCTCCTGGATGAGCTCGGTCGCCTTGGCCCCGACGATGTGGCCGCCGAGCAGCTCGCCGTACTTGCGGTCGCCGACGATCTTGATGAGGCCGGTGCGGTCGCCGTAGACGGTGCCGGCGCCGACCGCCCCGTACTGGAGCTTGCCGACGACGACGTCGTGGCCGGCGTCGCGGGCCTGCTGCTCGGTGAGGCCGAAGCTCGCGACGTTCGGCGTGCAGAACGTCGCCCGCGGGATGTCCGGGTGGCTGAGCGGGTGCGTCGGCAGGCCGGCGGCGTCCTCGACGGCGATGATGCCCTCGTCGGAGGCCTTGTGGGCCAGCGCCGGGCCGGGGACGATGTCGCCGATCGCCCAGATGCCCTTCACGCTCGTGCGCTGGGCGCCGTCGACCTTGATGAGGCCGGTCTTCTCGTCGACCTCGACCCCGGCCTCCGCGAGGCCGAGCGCCTCGACGTCGGGGCCGCGGCCGGCGGCGATGATCAGCCAGTCGACCTCGGCCTGCTCGCCGTTGTAGGAGAACGTGACGCTGTCGGCGCCGGTCTGGACGTCCTTGACGAGCGTGCCGGTGAAGACCTGGATGCCCTGCTTCTTCAGCCCGCGCTCGGCGACCTTCGAGATGTCGGCGTCCTCGGTCGGCAGAACCTGGTCGAGCGCCTCGAAGAGCATGACCTCCGAGCCGAGCCGCACGTAGGCGGAGGCGATCTCGGCGCCCGACGCCCCGGCGCCGACGACGGCGATCCGCCGCGGCAGCTCGCTGAGCGCCCAGGCCTCCTCCGTGCCGATGACGCGCCCGCCGAAGCTCGTGCCCGGGATCGGCCGCTTCACCGAGCCGGTGGCGAGGATGATGTTCTTCGCCTCGTAGGTGTCGTCGCCGACGGCGACCTTCCCGGCCCCGGCCAGGCGCGCCTCGCCCTGGATGAGCTCGATCCTGTTCTTCTTGAACAGGCCGCCCACGCCGCCGGTCAGCGTCGTGATGACCTTCTCGCGGCGCTGCATGACCGCGCCGTAGTCGATCTCCGGCTCGCCGACCTTGACGCCGAAGTCGCCGGCCTCCCGGACCTCGCTGACGATGTCGGCCACGCGCAGGACCGCCTTGGCCGGGATGCACGCGTAGTTCAGGCACCGGCCGCCGATGGTGTCCTTCTCCACCACCGCGGTCTTCATGCCGAGCTGGGCGGCCCGGATGGCGGCGACGTAGCCGCCGGGACCCGAGCCGATGACGATCGTGTCGAACGAGGAGGAAGCCATGGCGCGCCGGAGTCTAGAAGGCGCGGCCCGGCCGGCCCCTACGGCGCCGGGTCCCCGGGCGGCGGGGTGCGCTCGCGGGCCTGGATGCGGGCCATCACGCGGATGAGCTTCCAGGCCAGCCAGCCGCTGAGGCCGATGACGGCGACGCAGACCGCGGCGGCCGCCCAGCTCGAGGCGACGACGAGCGCGAGCGCGGCCATGACGACCTGGAACCACAGGAACGCCTCGAAGGCGAGGACGGCCCAGTAGCTCGTGCGCCACATGCCCCACGCGCAGGCGAGCAGGACCGCGGCCAGGAAGATCCCGAACGGGACCGTGCCGCCCTTCTCGCGCAGGTCCTCGGTCGTGAGCGCGCCGGCGACGACGCCGATCGCCAGCAGGACGGCGACGGCGACGGCGACGGTGAGCGCGGTCGTCCGCTCGCCGCGCTCCAGCGGCACGAGCGCGGCGCGGATCTCCTCGTCGCGGGCGCGGCCGCGGGCGTAGCCGCGGGCCAGCGCGTCGCGGCGCTCGTCCTCGGGGGCGCTCATGGCAGCGCGCGGCGCAGGCCGGCGGCGGCGGCGCGCGGGTCGGGCGCGTTCGCGATCGCGCGCACGACGGCGATCCGGGTCGCGCCGCGGGCGACGACTTCCGGCGCCGTCCGCGCGTCGATCCCGCCGATCGCGAACCAGGGCACGCGCGCGTGGCCGGCGGCGTGCTCGACGAGCCCGAGCCCGGCCGGGGTGCGGCCCGCCTTCGTCGGCGTCGCGTAGACGGGGCCGACGCCGATCATGTCGGCCTCGGCGGGCACGGCGGCGATCTGCTCGGGGCTGTGGGTCGAGAGGCCGACGAGCGCGCCGGGGCCGACCGCGGCGCGGGCCTCGGCGACGCTCGCATCGTCCTGGCCGACATGGACGCCGTCGGCGCCGGCGGCCGCGGCCAGGTCGGGCCGGTCGTTGACGATGAACAGCGCCCCGTGCGCGGCGCACAGGTCGCGCGCGACCGCGGCGGCCGCGAGGATCTCGTCGTCGGAGGCGTGCTTGTCGCGCAGCTGGAAGAGGTCGACGCCGCCCTCCAGCGCCGGGCCGAGGACGTCGGCCAGCGGACGCCCGCCGGGACGGGCGTCGGCGATGAAGTAGAGGCGGGCGGTGCGCAGGCGCTCGCGGCGGTCCATGTCGGCGGAGACTAGACTCGCAGGCAACGGGAGCCCACCCGGGCTGAGAGGGCGGCCGACGCCGCCGACCGTCAGAACCTGATCCGGGTCATGCCGGCGCAGGGAGAGCTCGTGACCGTGTCGCAGCAGCCAACCGAGGTGGACGTGGCCGTCGTCGGCGGCGGCATCGTCGGCCTGTTCTGCGCCTGGCGCGCCCGCGAGCGCGGGCTGAGCGTCGCCGTCTTCGAGGCCGGCGACCGCGACGGCGTCGCCTGGCCGGTCGCCGCCGGGATGCTCGCCCCGGTGTCGGAGGCCCAGTTCGGCGAGCACGGCGCGCGGGCGCTGCGGCTCGGCCTGGCCGCGGCCGACCGCTGGCCGTCGGCCGCGCGCGAGCTCGGCGAGGCGTCCGGGATCGACCCGGCGCTGCGCGAGAGCGGGACGCTCGTCCTCGGCCGCGACCGCGACGAGGCCGAGGCGCTCGAGCGCGAGGCCGCCCACCGCGAGCGGCTCGGCCTGCCGGTCACGCGCCTGCGCCCGAGCGAGGCGCGCCGCCGCGAGCCGGCGCTGGCGCCGACGCTGCGCGCCGCGCTCGAGGTCCCGGGCGACCACTCCGTCGACCCGCGCCGCGTCGTCGCCGGGCTGCGCGCGGTCCTCGGAGACGACGTCCGCCCGGGCGCGCCGGCCGTGCGGGTCGCCGCCGGGGAGGTCGAGCTCGCATCCGGCGAGACCGTCGCCGCCGGCCGCGTCCTCGTCGCCGCCGGCGCCTGGACCGGCGAGCTGCTCGGGCTGCCCGTCCGCCCGCTCAAGGGCCAGGTCGTGCGGCTGCGCGACCCGTCCGGGCCGGGGCTCGTCACCCACACGCTGCGCTTCTCGCACGTCTACCTCGTGCCCCGCGCCGACGGCCGCTACGTGATCGGTGCGACGATGGAGGAGCGCGGCTTCGACACGGACGTCACCGCGGGCGGCGTCTACGAGCTGCTGCGCGACGCCTTCGAGCTCGTGCCCGGCATCAGCGAGCTGATCGTCGAGGAGACGCTCGCCGGCCTGCGCCCCGCGACGCCCGACACGCTGCCGATCGTCGGCGAGGTCGACGGCGTCGTCGTCGCCACCGGCCACGGCCGCGACGGGGTGCTGCTGGCCCCGCTCACCGGCGACCTCGTCGCCGGGCTGCTGACCGGGGCGCCCGACGAGGAGCTGCTGGCGCTGTGCGACCCGGCCCGCTTCGACCGCGCGGGGGCGGCCGCATGAGCGTGCGCGTCAACGGCGTCGAGCGCGACGACGTCGCCGGCCTGACCGTCGCCGAGGCGGTCGCCGTCCTCGGCGTCCCGGCCGGCGGGCGCGGCGTCGCGGTGGCGATCGACGGCGAGGTCGTCCGCCGCGGCGCCTGGGAGGAGACGACGGTGCCCGACGGCGCCGCCGTGGAGATCGTGACCGCCGTCCAGGGAGGATGACCTGCCCATGAGCGACTTCGTCATCGCGGGGCGCACGCTGCGCTCGCGCCTGATCCTCGGCACCGGGGGCTTCCCGTCGCTGGACCTGCTCGCCGCGGCGATCGAGGCGTCGGGGACCGAGCTCGTCACCGTCGCGCTGCGGCGGATCGACCCGTCCGCCCGCGGCTCGCTCATCGACGTGCTCGACCGCGCCGGCGTCGAGGTGCTGCCGAACACGGCCGGCTGCTTCACCGCGCGCGACGCGGTGATGACCGCGCGGCTGGCCCGCGAGGCGTTCGAGACCGACTGGGTGAAGCTCGAGGTGATCGGCGACGAGCGCACGCTGCTGCCCGACGCGCCCGAGCTGCTGGCCGCCGCCGAGGAGCTCGTCGCCGACGGGTTCGTCGTGCTCCCGTACACGACCGACGACCCGGTCCTCGCCCGGCGGCTGGAGGACGTCGGCTGCGCGGCGGTCATGCCGCTCGGCTCGCCGATCGGCAGCGGGATGGGGATCTCGAACCCGTACAACCTCTCGCTCATCCGCGAGCAGGCGGGCGTCCCGGTGATCCTCGACGCCGGCATCGGGACCGCGTCCGACGCGGCGCTGGCGATGGAGCACGGCTGCGACGGCGTCCTCTGCGCGAGCGCGATCTCGCGCGCCCAGGACCCGGTCGCGATGGCCCGGGCGATCCGCCTGGCCGTCGAGGCCGGCCGGCTGGCGCTCGAGGCGGGCCGCATCCCGCGCCGCCGCTACGCGCAGGCGTCCTCGCCGATGGACGGGCTCGCCGACCTGGCGGCGCCCGCCGCCTGATGGCCGGCGTCGACGCGCTCGTCGACGCGTTCCAGGCCGCGTTCGCCGGCCGCGACCGCTATGCCTTCGCCGGCTGCTGCGCGCCGGACGTCCACTACGAGGACCCGGTCAGCGGCGGCCCGCTCGTCGGCCTCGACGCGCTCGCCGGCCACGCGGCCCGGATGTGGGCGGCGTTCCCGGACGCGGCGGTCGAGACGGCCGGCGCCCGGTTGACCGACGGCCGCTTCGTGGCCGCGCCCGTGCGCGTCACCGGGACCCATCGCGGCGAGGTCGCGCGCCTGCCCGCCACGAACCGCGCGATCGCCCTGCACGCCGTCCTCTACTGCGAGCTGACCCCGGACGGCGAGGCGCTGTGGCGGGTGCGGGCGTTCTACGACGCCTACGCCGCCGCCGTCCAGCTCGGGGTGCTGCCGAAGGCGGGGACGATCGGCGAGCGGGCGCTGCTCATGCTCCGCGGCTTCGGCATCCGGGACTGAGGCGCCGGCCCGGGGCCGTTCCGGGGGGTCGCGGGGCCACCGGCCGCGGCGCGCGGGCGCCTACCGTGGGGGGCGTGCCCACCGACCCGCCGCGGATGCCACGACGGCTCGTCGCGCTGCTCGCGCTGACCTGCGGGGCGACGGTCGCCAACCTCTGGTACGTCACGCCGCTGCTGAACGAGATCGCCGACGGCTTCGGCACCTCGCAGGCGGCGGCCGGGCTGCTCGTCACCGCCGTCCAGGCCGGGTACGTCCTCGGCCTCGCGTTCCTCGTGCCGCTCGCCGACCGCCACGAGCGCCGCGGGCTCATCGTCCGCGTCCTCGCCGCCACCGGCCTGGCCGGTGCCGCGTGCGCGGCCGCGCCCTCGATGGCGGCGCTGCTCGTCGCCCTCCTCGCGCTCGGCCTCACCGCCGCGGTCGCGCAGATGGTCGTCCCGCTCGCCTCGCTGCTCGCCGGCCCCGGCGAGCGCGGCCGCGTCGTCGGCATCGTCATGAGCGGCCTGCTCGTCGGCATCCTCGCCGCGCGCACCGTCGCCGGCGGGCTGGCCGAGCTCGGCGGCTGGCGGCTCGTGTTCGCGCTCGGCGCGGCGCTGACGCTGACGCTCGCGCTCGTCCTGCGCCGCGCGCTGCCGCGCGTCGAGCCGGCCGAGCGGATCCCGTACGGGGCGCTGCTGCGCTCGATCCTCACGCTCGTGCGCACCGAGCCGGTCCTGCGCCAGCGGATGGCGCTCGGCGCGCTGGCGATGGCGGGCTTCTCGCTGCTGTGGACGGCGCTCGCGTTCCTGCTCGGCGACCCGCCCTACGGCTACAGCGAGGGGGTCATCGGCCTGTTCGGGATCGCCGGGCTCGCCGGCATCCTGATCGCGCCGCAGGCGGGCCGCTGGGCCGACCGCGGCCACGGCCGCACCGTCCTCGCCGGGTTCCTCGTCCTCGTCGTCGCCTCCTGGGGCCTGCTCGCGGCCGGGCGCTCGTCGCTGGCCGCGCTCATCGCCGGGATCGTCCTCTTCGACCTCGCGATCCAGGGCCAGCACATCGCCAACCAGTCGGCGATCTACGCCCTGCACCCGGAGGCGCGCGGGCGGCTGACGACCGCCTACATGGTCAGCTACTTCCTGGGCGGCACCGCCGGGACGCTCGCGGCCGCCGCCGCGTGGGCGCTGGACGGGTGGACCGGCGTGTCGATCGTCGGCGCCGGGCTCGGCGCGGCCGCGCTCGCCGTCCTCGCCGCCACCCGCCGCATCGGTGCCGGCGAGCCGGTCACGTCGTCGGGCTGAGCGTCGCCAGCAGCGGCACGTGGTCCGACAGGCCGCCGCGCTCGAGCCGCCGCAGCCCGCCCGGCGCCAGGCCGCGGGCGAACAGGTGGTCGACGCCGTGGCCGCCCGCGTGGGCGAAGCCGTCCAGGCGCGGGGCGCGGAGGTTCACGTCGCCGCCGAGGACGAGCGGGCGGCCGCCCGCCCACCGCAGCGCGTGCGCGGCGGCCAGGCGTAGGTCCGCCTGCGCCCGCGCGGGCACGTGCGCGCTGGCGTGGAGGTTCACGATCCACGTGTCGCCGACGCGGACCCCGTGGGCGACCCGCCGCTCGGGCCGGCAGCGCAGGCGCACCTGGGCGCGGGCGGCGATCGCGCCGCCCCGCACGAGGATCGCGTTCGCGCCGCCGCCGTGGGACTTCACGAGGTCCGGCCACCGCTGCGCGAGCGCGCGGCGCAGCGGCAGCAGCGCGTTGCGCGAGGTGAGGACGACGTCGTGGTCGTCGGCCGGCAGGCGCGCCGGCCACCACGGCGGCACCTCCTGCAGGAGCGCCACGTCCCACTCCCAGCCGGCGAGGGCGGCCGCGAACGCGTCGAGCAGGTCGCGGCCGGCCGGGGGGACCGACCGCCCGTGGAAGAGGTTCCAGGTGAGGACGCGCACGCCTGCGTATCCTCCCCGCCCTGCCCATGGCCCGACACCTGCTCACCGGCGCCGAGCTCACGCGCGACGAGGTCGCCGCGCTCGTCGAGCGCGCGCTCGAGATGAAGGCCGCGCCGCTGGCCGCCCGCCCGCTCGAGGGCCGCAGCGTCGCGCTCATCTTCCAGAAGCCCTCGACCCGCACCCGCGTCTCGTTCGAGGCGGGGATCTTCGAGCTCGGCGGCCACGCCCTCGTCCTGCGCCCCGACGAGATGCAGCTCTCCCGGGGCGAGTCGCCGCGCGACACCGCGCTCGTCCTCTCCCGCCACGTGGCGGCGATCGGCATCCGCACCGGCCCCGACGAGCTCGTCGAGGAGCTCGCGCGCTGGGCGTCGGTGCCGGTCATCAACATGCTCACCGCCCGCCACCACCCGTGCCAGGCGCTCGCCGACCTCGTGACGCTGCGCGAGGCGTTCGGCCGCCTGGAGGGGCTGAAGCTCGCCTACGTCGGCGACGGCAACAACGTCGCCCGCTCGCTGGCGATCCTCGGCGGCCTGGCCGGCGTCGAGGTCGCGATCGCCTCGCCGCCCGGCTACCAGCTCGAGCCGACCGCGGGCGCGACGCTCGTCGAGGACCCGGCCGAGGCCGTCCGCGGCGCGAACGCCGTCTACACCGACGTGTGGGTGTCGATGGGCGACGAGGCGACCGCCGAGCAGCGCCGCCGCGACCTCGCCGCCTACCGGGTCGACGACGCGCTCCTCGACCTCGCCGCGCCCGGCGCGATCGCGCTCCACGACCTGCCCGCGCACCCGGGCGAGGAGATCACCGCCGAGGTCATGTACGGCGAGCGCCAGCGGATCTGGGACCAGGCCGAGAACCGCCGCCACGCCCAGAAGGCGCTGCTGGAGCTGCTCGTCTCCTGACCGGGCCGCGCGGCTAGCCTGCGGAGGGTGGAGGCCTCGACCCCCGACACCGCCGCGCGCCCGCCGCGCCCCGACCTGCGCGCCGAGGTCGAGCTGACGGTCGACGCGCTCGCCTTCGGCGGCAAGGGCGTCGCGCGCCTCGACGGGTACGTCCTGTTCGTCACCGGGGCGATCCCGGGCGACCGGGTCCGCGCCGTCGTCACGAAGCGCAAGCGCCAGTACGGGGAGGCGCGCGCGCTCGAGGTGCTCGAGCCGAGCCCCGACCGGATCGCCCCGGTCGCCGACCACCCGGGCGCGCCGTGGCAGGTGCTCCCGTACGAGCGCCAGCTCGAGATCAAGACCGAGCAGGTCGAGGACGCGCTGCGCCGCCTCGGGCGCCTCGACGGCTTCGCGCTGGAGCCGATCGTGCCCGCCGAGCAGCCGTGGCGCTACCGCAACAAGGCCGAGTTCTCGTTCGGCGCCGACGAGGACGGCACGCTCCACCTCGGCTTCCACCCGCCCGGCCGCTGGGACCTCGTCGCCCCGATGGACGCGTGCCTGCTCATCTCCGAGCGCGCCGACGCCGCCCGCCGCGCCGTCCTCGAGTGGGCCCGCGCGCAGGGGCTGCAGGCGCTCGACCGGCGCCGCAACCGCGAGCCGCATCCGGGGCTGCGGCTGCGCAACCTCGTCGTGCGCGAGGGCCGGCGCACCGGCCAGCTCCAGGTCCGCCTCGTCACCGGCCCGGCCCCCGACGACGCGCTCGACGTCGAGTCGCTCGTCGCCGCCGTCGACTGCGAGGGCCTGTTCTGGACGCGGACCGACCAGCTCGCCGAGACGACCGCCGGCGGCGAGACGACGCTGCTGGCCGGGGTGCCCGCGCTCGAGGAGGAGCTGTGCGGGCTGACGTTCGCGATCTCGCCCGAGGCGTTCTTCCAGACGAACACCGAGATGGCCGAGCGCCTCTACGCGGTCGCGGGCGAGTACGCGGCGCTGACCGGCTTCGAGCGGGTCTACGACCTGTTCTGCGGGATCGGCACGATCGGCCTGTCGCTCGCCCCGCGCGCCGGCGAGGTGTGGGGCGTGGAGATCGTCGAGGAGGCGGTCGCCGACGCGATCAACAGCGCCCGCGCCAACGACGTCCGCAACGCCCGCTTCTTCGCCGGCGACGTGCGCACGTCGATGCGCGAGCTCGTCGAGCGGGCCGGCCGCCCGGACGTCATCGTCGTCGACCCGCCGCGCGCGGGCCTGTCGCAGAAGATCGTTCGCCGGCTCATCGAGGCGGCCCCGAAGCGGATCGTCTACGTCTCCTGCAACCCGACGACGCTGGCGCCGAACGCGGCCCAGCTCGTCGAGGCCGGCTACGCCCTGCGCCGCGTGCGCCCGGTCGACATGTTCCCGCAGACGCCCCACATCGAGTGCGTCGCGGTGCTCGACCGGGCGGCGTAGCGGCCGGCGGCCCGCCCGCGGAGGCCCGCGGCGCCCGGCTCAGCGGCCGAGCGCGGCGCGGGCGTTGTCGACCGCGACCCGCCGGACGAACGCCTCGCCGCGGTGGGCGATCTGGCCGGCGGGGTCGTCGGTGCCCATCGGGAACGGCCAGTCGCTGCCGAGCAGGAGGTGGTCCTCGCCGAACGTCTCGGCGGCGTGGTCGACGAGCGCGGGGTCGTGCGCCAGGCAGTCGGTCCACAGCCGGCGCACCGCCTCGCGCGGCGGCTCGGCGTCGGTGGAGACCCCGGGGCGCGACGTGTCGAACCCGCGCTGCCAGCGGCCGACGAGGCCGGGGACGGCCCCGCCGCAGTGGACGAGCACGACCCGCATGCCCGGGTGGCGGCGCAGGACGTCGCCGAAGACGAGCTGCCCGACGGCGACCGCGGTCTCGACCGGGTTGCCGAGGAGGTTGTGGAGGTAGAACGCCTCCAGCCGGGGGTCCGGCGAGGCGCCCGGGTGCAGCAGGACGAGCCGCCGGTCGGCCGACAGCGCGGACCACAGCGGCTCGAGCGCCGGGTCCGCCATCGACGCCGACCCGCCGCCGGCGCTGCCGACGACGCCGGCGAAGCGCTCGTCGGCGCGGACGCGCGCGTACTCGCCGGCGGCGACGCCGGGGTGCTCGAGCGGGAGGTAGGCGAGCGCCAGGAGGCGGTCGCGGTCCCCGATCGCGCGCAGGAGGCCCTCGTTCGCCTCCCGGGCCCAGGCCGCGGCGCCCGCGGCGTCGAGCTCCTGGCGGAAGAACGGGGGCGGGATCGACACGACCGCCGCGTCGAGGTCGAGGCGGTCGAGGTCGGCGACGAGCGCGTCGGGGTCGTAGAGCCGCTCGGGGCCGCGGCGCGGCCCGTCGACGAGCGGGGCGAGGTGGGTGTGGAAGTCGATGCCGGGCATGGGGATCGGTTCGGCAACGGTACCGAGATTTGATAAACGATAAGGTGTTCACGGACTGAGACACACCCGGATCACGCCTCGGCCCATGTCCTCGACGCCCTCCGTCACCCCCCGCTGGCTCACGGCCGGCCTCACGCGCGTCTTCGCCGCCGCCGGCCTCTCCGACCGCGCCGCCGCGACGGTCGCCGAGGCGCTCGTCGACGCCGACCTGCGCGGCATCCCGTCCCACGGCGCGATGCTGACGCCGATGTACGTCGACCGGCTGCGCCGCGGGTCGGTCACCACCGCGGAGCGCGCCGAGGTCGTCGTCGACGCCGGCGCCGTCGCCGTCCTCGACGCCGGCCACGCGATGGGCGTCCTCACCGGCGACCAGGCGATGGCGCTGGCCGTCGCCAAGGCCCACGAGCTCGGCGCCGGGGCCGTCGTCGTCCGCCGCGCCTTCCACTTCGGCGCCGCCGCCCGGTTCGCCCGGGCCGCCGCGCTCGACGGGTGCATCGGCATCGCCGCCGCGAACACGCGGCCGCTCATGCCCGCGCCCGGCGGCGCCCAGCCCGTCGTCGGCAACAACCCGCTGGCGATCGGCGTCCCGCGCGCCGGCGGGGAGCCGGTCGTGCTCGACATGGCGCTGTCGGAGGCCGCGCTCGGCAAGATCCGGCTCGCCGCCCAGGAGGGGCGCGAGATCCCGCCCACCTGGGCCACCGACGCCGACGGGCGCCCGACGACCGACCCCGAGGCCGCCGTGGCCGGGATGCTGCTGCCCGCCGCCGGCCACAAGGGCTACGGCCTCGCGCTCATGATCGACGTGCTGACCGGCGTCCTCTCCGGCGGCGCGTTCGGCGCCGCGGTCCAGGGCCTCTACGCCGACACCGCCACGCCGAACGACTGCGCCCACTGCTTCCTGGCGCTGGACCCGGCCCGGTTCGGGCTGGCGCCCGACGCGTTCGCGAGCCGGGCCGAGGAGCTCTTCGCCCAGGTGACCGGCGGCCGCCGCGCGCCCGGCGTCGAGCGGCTCCTGCTGCCCGGCCAGCTCGAGGCCGAGCGCCATCGCGAGGCGTCCGCCTCCGGCGTGGCCGTCGACCGCAGCGTCCTCGAGGCGCTGGAGCGGACGGCGGCCGAGCTCGGCGTGGAACTCCCACCGAAGGAGGTCAGCCAGTGAAGGCGAGCTTCGACGCCGCCGGCGAGGTGCTCGTCGTGACCGGCGGCGGGAGCGGCATCGGCGCCGCCCTCGCCCGCGGCTACGCCGAGGCCGGCGGCACGTCCGTCGTCTTCGACGTCCGGCCCGCCGCCGACCTCGACGGCCGGCCGCGCATCGAGCAGCACGCCGTCGACGTCGCCGACCGCGACGCCGTGGCCGCGGCGGTCCGCGGCGTCCTCGACCGCCACGGGCGCATCGACGCGCTCGTGGCCGGCGCCGCCGTCCAGCCGCGCGTCGACGTCGCCGACATGGACCCGGAGACGTGGCGGCGGACCCTCGCCGTGAACCTCGACGGGGTCCACTGGTGCTGCCAGGCGGTGCTGCCGTCGATGATCGCCGCGCGCCGCGGCGCCATCCTCGTCTTCGCCTCCGGCCTCGCCCACATGGGGCGCGCCCAGGCCTCCGCGTACGCGGCGAGCAAGGGGGCGCTGATCTCGTACGCCAAGTCCCTGGCCGCCGAGGTCGCCGAGCACCGCATCCGCGTCAACACCGTCTTCCCCGGTGTCATCGACACGCCGCAGTTCCGGGCCGCGAACCCGTCCGGCGGCGAGCGCGAGCACTGGGAGCGGACGACCGGGATCGGGACGCCCGAGGACGTCGTCGGCCCGCTGCTGTTCCTGCTGTCGGAGGCTGCCACCATGACCGGCTCGACGCTCACCCGCGACCGCGCGTACCCGCATGACTGAGCCGCGCGTCGACCTCCCCGTCGTGATCGTCGGCGCGGGCCCGGTCGGGCTCATCACCGCGCTCGGGCTCGCGCGCTACGACGTCCCGGTCGTCGTCCTCGAGGAGGACGACCGCCTCTCGCTCGACACGAAGGCCGGGACGATCCTCACGCGCACGCTCGAGGTGCTGCACCGCTACCGCGCGCTCGACGACGTGCTCGCCGCCTCGCTGCGCATCGACGAGATCGGCGACCTCGACCGGGCCACGAACACCGCGCGCCGCAGCGTCTACACGGCGGAGCTGACCGAGGACACCCGCTTCCCGTTCGTCATCAACATCCCCCAGCACGAGCTGGAGCCGGTCCTCGCCGACGCGCTCGAGCGCGTCGCCCCCGGGGCGCTGCGGCTCCGCCACCGCCTCACCGGCTTCGAGCAGCACGACGACCGCATCGCGCTGCGGGTCTCGACGCCCGACGGCGACCGGACGATCGAGGCCGCCTACCTGCTCGCCTGCGACGGCGGCCGCTCCGGGGTGCGCCAGGAGCTCGGGATCAAGGTCTCGGGCCGCACCCTCGAGGAGCGCTACATGCTCGTCGACCTGCTCGTCGACCTCGACGTCGACAACCCGCGCGACTACCCGTACCTGGCCTACTTCGGCGACCCCGAGGAGTGGATGATCCTCGTCCGCCAGCCCCACTGCTGGCGGTTCCTCTACCCGCTCCCGCCCGGCCGCCCCGAGCCCGACCGCGACGAGCTGGTGGCCAAGGCGCACCGCTTCATCGGCGACGTCGACCGCCTCGAGGTCGCCGGGACGAACGTCTACACGGTCCACCACCGCGTCGCCGACCGCTGGCGCGACGGCCGGATCTTCCTCATGGGCGACGCCGCCCACCTCATCACGCCGATGTGGGCGCTCGGCCTGAACACCGGCGTGCTCGACGCGTCGAACCTGCCCTGGCGGCTGGCCTGGGTCCTGCGCGGATGGGCCGACCCGTCGCTGCTGGAGGCCTACGAGACCGAGCAGGCGCCGGTCGCGATCAAGGGCTCGGGCGAGATGGCCGAGGCGGCCCGCGCGTACATGGGCCGGCGCTCGGGCCCGGTCGAGGCGATGACCGACGGCAACTGGGGCAACGCCTTCACCCGGGCGCTGCTCGGGGTCAGCCTCGACGTCGACGGGACCGGCGACTGGTCGATGGTCAAGACCGGCGACGCGCCGGTGCCCGTGCGCACCGGCGACCGGGCGCCCGACCTCCCGGTCTTCGGCCCGGACGGCGGGGCCGTCCACCTCCACGACCTCGTCGCCGACCACGTCGTCGCCCTGCACTTCACCGACGCCCGCCGCCGGCCGGCGCTGGCGGCCGACCAGCAGCCCGGGCTGCGGCGCTTCGTCGTCAGCCGCTGGGACGCCCCGCACGACAGCGGCCTGCGCGACCGCGCGCTGTTCGATCCCGGCGAGCGGCTGCGCAGGCGCCTCGGCGTCGGCGACGACACGCTCGTTCTCGTGCGCCCGGACGCCCACATCGCGGCGATCACCGCGTTCGACCCCCACGACGGACGCGACCGCGCGGGCGAGCTCTACGACCTGATCACGCGAACCCACAGAGGAGAGTCAGCTCATGGAAAGCGGTGAGGTCGTCACCGGCCCCGAGGGCGAGGAGGTCGTGCTCGGCGACGTCGGCACGTCGATCGTCTACGAGAACGACCACGTGCGCGTGTGGGAGGTCCTGCTCGAGCCGGGCGAGGTCCAGCCGTGGCACCGCCACCACCACCCCTATCTCGTCATCGCGATCGAGGAGGCCCACAACCGGATGGACTTCCTCGACGGCCGCCCGCCGCGGCACATGCACGAGACGGTCGGCCGGGTCGTCTTCCGCAACATCGGAGCCCCCCACATGCTCACGAACGAGGGGACGACGCGGTACCGCAGCCGGCTGATCGAGCTGAAGTGCCTCGACCTGCCGATGGACGAGGAGGTCAGGTGACCGAGCCCGAGAACCCGGAGAACCTGTCCGAGCCGGGCGCCTACTCCGGGGAGGCGCCCGAGCGGGCCCGCGTCCCCGCGGCCGAGCCCGGGCTCCTGGACCGCTACCGCGAGGTGCTGCTGCACGTCGACGACCTCGAGTGGATCGACAAGACGCTCGCCGGCCTCTCGCAGAAGATGCTCTGGCGCGACGACGAGACCGGGGCGTCGATCGCGCTCGTGCGCTTCAAGGCCGGGTCCGGCGTCCCGTCGCGCCACGCCCACGCCTCCAACCAGTTCATGTTCTGCCTGAGCGGCCGGTACACGTACCTGCCGACGGGCATCACGCTGACCCCGGGGTCCTTCTACTGGAACCCGAAGGGCAGCCTCCACGGGCCGACCCGCGCCGAGGAGGACTCGGTGCTCCTGGAGGTCTACGACGGCCCGCACTACCCGACCCAACCCGACTGGTACACCAGCGAGGAGGACGCCCGCTGATGCCCAAGCAGGAGATCGTCTCGCCCGAGCTCGCCGAGCCCAACGGCCACTTCGCCCAGGCCACGATGGCGCCGGCGCGCGGCCGGCTCGTCTTCATCTCCGGCATGACCGCCCGCAACCGCGAGGGCGGGGTGACCGGGGTCGGGGACGTGCGCGCCCAGACCCATCAGGTCTGCCAGAACCTGAAGGCCGCCGTCGAGGCGGCGGGCGGCACGCTCGACGACATCGTGCGCGTCGACGTCTACGTCCGCAACATGGAGGACTTCGACGCCATCCACGAGGTCCGGCGCCAGTACTTCACCGGCGTCCCGCCCGCGTCGACGATGGTCGAGGTCTCGAAGTTCGTCAACAAGGACTACCTCATCGAGATCAACGCCATCGCGGTGGTGGACGACGCATGAGGCTCGCCCGCGCGCGCGTCGACGGCGCGTGGCACACGGCGGCCGTCCTCGGCGACGGCGCCGAGCTCGCGCTCCTGCCGGCGGAGGTCGGCACGGTGGACGACCTCGTGCGCGGCGGGCGCGCCGCGCTCGACGCGGCCGCGGCGGCGGTGGCCGGCGCGCGCCGCGTGCCGACGGCCCGGGCCGAGCTGGGCCCGCCGCTGACGCGGTTCAACCGCGACGTCCTCTGCACCGGGTGGAACTACCACGACCACTTCGAGGAGTCGCGCGGCAAGCGCGAGGGGCAGGACCCCGAGCGCGCTCCCGACCATCCGACGTTCTTCACGAAGGGGCCCGACACGGTCATCGGCCCCCACGCCCCGATCGCGTTCGATCCCGACGTCTCGGCGAAATGGGATTATGAAGCGGAAGTGGTGATCGTGATTGGACAGGATGGCCGCTCCATCCCCGAGGAGCGCGCCTGGGAGCACGTCTTCGGCTTCTGCGTCGCCAACGACGTCTCCCAGCGGGATCTGCAGCGCGCCCACGGCGGGCAGTGGCTGAAGGGCAAGAGCATCGACCGGACGATGCCGCTCGGGCCGTGGATCACGACGGTCGACGAGGTCGAGGACCCGTACGACCTGCGCATCACGTGCGACCTGAACGGCGAGCGGATGCAGGACGCCTCGACGGCGCAGATGGCCTTCGGGTTCGAGCGGCTCATCGCCGAGCTGAGCTGGGGGATGACGCTGCGGGCCGGCGACGTCCTGCTCACCGGGACGCCGAGCGGGATCGGCAACGCCCGCGAGCCGGCGGTCTTCCTGAAGGACGGCGACGAGCTCGTCACGCGGGTCTCGGGGCTCGGCGAGCTGCGCAACCGCGTCGCGGCTACGGTGCTCACGTGAGTCAGACCGAACAGCGCATCGTCCGCCCCAGCCGCCAGACGGCGGGCGACCAGGCCGAGGCGGCGCTCTTCGACGCGATCATGGACGGGGCGATCCCGCCGGGGGCGCCCCTCCGCCTCCAGGAGCTGGCCTCGCAGCTCGGCATGAGCATCATGCCGGTCCGCGAGGCCCTGCGGCGCCTGGAGGGCCTCGGCCTGGTCGAGATCGTGGCCCACAAGGGCGCCTGGGTGCGGGCGCTGACGATCGAGGACCTCTACGACACGTACTTCACGCGGATCAACCTCGAGTGCCTGGCGATGCGGACCGCGGCGACGCGCTTCACCGCCGAGCACGCGCGCGAGGCGCGCCAGGCGCTCGACGAGTACCTGGAGGCCGGGGGCCGCGGCGACCGCGTGGCGTCCCGGCACGCGCACGAGCGCTTCCACTTCGCCATGTACCGGGCCTGCGGCTCGGAGTGGCTCGTGCGCTCGATCGGCCCGGCCTGGCGCAACAGCGAGCGCTACCGCGTCGAGTCGATGCGCCATCCCGAGCACGTGAAGGCGCGCGCCGCCGAGCACGAGCAGATGCTCGAGGCGCTCATCGCGCACGACGCGGACGCCGCCGCCCGGCTGCTGACGATGCACCTGCGGACGACGATCGACATCGTCGCCGAGAGCCTGCGCCGCAACGACGGCGACGACTCGGTGCCGGAGCTCGCACGGCTTCTTCCCACGCCCTAGGCGTGGTTTGACATTTGATCATAGATCTCGTAGGGTCCTGTCCGTGCCTGCTCCACGACAGCCGAACGCCGCGTCGGGGACGACGCGCCCGGCGCCCGTGATCGTCGGCGCCGGTCAGGCACGCTACGAGCGCCATCCGGCCGTCGAGCGTCGTACCGAGACGTCGCCGACCTCGCGCTCGAGCCGGCGCAGGCGCTCGCCGACGAGCTCGGCGAGCGGGCGGCCGCCGTCGGCGTCGACGTCCGCGAGCGGGCCGCGTTCGAGCGGGCGCTCGCGGTGGCGACCGAGCGCTTCGGCGACGTCGACATCCTCGTCAACAACGCCGCCCGCACCGTGTCGCGGCCGTTCTGGGACATCCCGGCCGACGAGTGGGACGACGTGCTCGCCGTGAACCTGCGGTCGGTCCTGTTCGGCTGCCAGGTCGTCGGCGCCCGGCTGCGCGAGCGGGGCGCGGGGCGGATCGTGAACCTCGGGTCCCTGGCCGGCCAGGCGGGCGGGCTCGTCGCCGGCGCCCACTACGCCGCGTCGAAGGCCGGCATCGGCGTGCTCACGAAGATCGTCGCCGCCGAGCTCGCCCCGCACGGCGTGACCGTGAACTGCGTCGCCCCGGCGGCGATCGCCGGCCCGGCGATGGACGCGATGCCGCCGGAGCGCGTCGCGGCGGCGATCGAGCGCATCCCGGTCGGGCGCGCCGGCCGGCCCGAGGAGGTGGCGGCGGTCGTCCGCCACCTGTGCACGGACGCGGCCGCGTCGATCACCGGCGCGACCTTCGACGTCAACGGCGGGCTGCTGATGCGCTGACCGGCGGGCGCGGCCCCGGCGCCGGTCAGCGGGCGAGCCGGTAGCCGGCCGCCTCGCGGTCCCAGGTCGTCGGGGTCACGCCCGCCTCGCGCAGCGCCGCCTTGCGGATCTTCCCGTTCTCGGTGCGCGGCAGGTCGTCGACGACGTCGACGTAGCGGGGGATCGCGAAGTAGGCGAGCCGGCCCTCGCAGTGGCGCACGACGTCGACCGGCGCCAGCGCGTGGCCGGGCCGGGGCACGACGGCGGCCATGACCTCGTCCTCGGCCATCTCCGACGGCACCGGGAAGACGGCGACCGCCGCGACCGCCGGGTGCGAGGCGATCGCCTGCTCGACCTCGAACGACGAGATGTTCTCGCCGCGGCGGCGGATCGCGTCCTTCGTGCGGTCGAGGAAGCGCAGCCAGCCGTCGGGCTGGCGCACGACCCGGTCGCCGGTGTGGAACCACAGGTTGCGCCACGCCTCGGCCGTCTTGCCGGGGAGCCCGAAGTACCCGTTGGCGACGCTGAACGGCTCGCGATGGCGCACGAGCAGCTCGCCGGCCTCCCCGTCGGGGACGGGCGCGTCGTGCTCGTCGACGACCGCGACCTCGAACTCGTCGAGCACGCGCCCCAGCAGCCCCGGGCGCTGCTCGGAGGGCC
Source organism: Solirubrobacteraceae bacterium (assembly GCA_019683665.1). Taxonomy (GTDB): domain Bacteria; phylum Actinomycetota; class Thermoleophilia; order Solirubrobacterales; family Solirubrobacteraceae; genus Capillimicrobium. Next base: position 3,403 of record JADGIB010000001.1, on the reverse strand, counting down.
GGGCGCAGATGACGAGGTTCGTCTCGGTCGAGCCGTAGCCCTCGACGAGCGTGACCCCGAAGCGGTCGCGGAAGGCCGCGTGCAGGTGCGCCGGGGTGGCCGGGGCGAGGGCGACGCGGACGCGGTGCCCGCGCTCCTCGGGCGTGGGCTCGCGCGAGCAGAGGATGTTCACCATCGCCCCGAGCAGGTACGTCACGGTCGCGCCCGCCTCGGCCGCCTGCCGCCAGAAGCGCGAGGCCGAGAAGCGCGGCACGATCGCGATCGACGCGCCGGCCACGAGCGCCTGGAAGAACGCGTTCAGGGCGTTCGTGTGGAAGAGCGGCAGGCAGGTGAAGAGCACGTCGTCGGCGCCGATCTCCAGGTGCTCGCCGACGAGCACGCCCCACCAGAAGAACTGCGCGTGCGGGCAGACGACGCCCTTCGACGGCCCGGTCGTCCCGGAGGTGTAGAGGACGACCATCGGGTCGCCGGGGCCGACGGGCGCCGGCGGGACCGGCGCGGCGTCGCGCGGCGGCGCCTCCGCCGGCGCGCCGCCCACGACCCAGGTCGCCTCGTGGGCCGGCCACGGCGCGATCGTGTCGAGGACGTCGCGCAGGTCGGCGTCGACGAGCACGAGCCGCGGGTCGGCGTCGTGGAGCATGTGGCGCAGCTGCTCGCCGCGCGCGGCGGTGTTCAGCGGCACGGCGATGGCGCCGATCCAGGCGCAGCCGAGGACGGCGTCGAGCAGCTCGGCGTGGTTGGCGCAGAGCATCGCCACCCGGTCGCCGCGGCCGATGCCGACGGCCCGCAGCGCGCCGGCGGCCCGGGCGACCGCGTCGCGCATCTCCCGGTGGCTGCGGCGCTCGCCGCCGATCGCCAGCAGCGGCCGGTCGCCGTGCTCGCGCGCCTGGCGCTCGAGCAGCGCCGGCAGCGTGCGCTCGGTCGCCGGCAGCGCCCGCAGGGCGGTGGCCGCCGCGACCGGCTCAGGCATTGCCGAAGAACAGCTCCCGGCCGACGCGGGCCTCGATGCGCAGATAGCGCCAGAGCCGGTGCTCGCCGACCTCGGTGCTGCGGACGACGTCGCAGAGGCGGATCGCCGCGTCGAGGTCGGGCACGTCGGCGAGGATGTAGGAGGTCCACGGCCACGACGGCGACGGGCCGACCATCAGCCGGTCGTCGTCGAACGTGCCGAGCACGGTGATGCCGAACCGGCCGGCGAGGTCGTCGAACGCCGGCGGGATCGCCTCCATCGCGGCCTGCCGCTCCTCGGCGTCGGCCTCGAAGAACGCGGGCAGGACGCCGATGCAGAAGAGGACACGGGTCTGGCTCATGCGGTTGCTCCTCCCAGGGTGGCGCGGAGCGCCGTGGTGGCGGGCTCGTCGAGCGTCCCGTCGGCGTCGACGACGACGCCGTAGACGGAGCGGGCGCGCTCGGGCGTCACGAGGCCCTCGCGGACGTCGGCGGCGACGCGCTCGGGCTCGCGCTCCAGCGGCGAGCCGTAGCCGGCCCCGCCGCAGCAGACGGACACGATCGACTCGCCCGGCTCGAGCGTGACCCGGGCGTAGGCGCCCAGCTCGTCGGAGAGGCTGCCGTCGGCGAAGCGCTTGCGCTGCTGCGCGCACGTGCCGTCGGCGCCGCCGCGCACGCCGGCCGGGGCGTTGAAGGTGCCGTCCGACAGGTAGACGACGTTCATCGCGCAGCCGACCGGCTCGTACTCGACGTAGGCGCCCGGCGAGCCGCGCCGGCGGCCGGCGCCCTCGCTGTCGGGCAGCAGCCGCTGCTCGCGCACCCGGATCGGGTACTTCATCTCGTCGATCTCGACGCTGTCGCGCAGGAGGAACCCGGCCGCGCCGATGCCGAGCGTCGTCAGCCAGCCGTCGGCGTGGGGGCCGCCGGCGCCGCCGGTGCACGCGAGCATGAGCTGGTTGACGAAGGCGTTGCCGTCGCGCGGGTCCGTGCCGGAGACGACGCCGCAGGAGGGCGGCTGGCAGCGGCCGGTGGCGGCCATGCCGAAGCCCTCGCCGAGCTGGGCGATCGCGCCGGTGACGAGGTTGGCGGTCAGCTCCGAGAGGTTCGTCGTCGCCGCCGAGCAGCTGTGCGGGTGGCGCGGGATGCCGACGACGCAGTTCTCGCGCAGCGCGACGTCGAGGCGGCGGAAGCTGCCGGCGTTCGGCGGCACGTCGTCGTTGAGCGCGGTGAAGACGCCGATCATCGCCGCGGTCCGCGCCGTCGCCTCGGTGAGGTTGAGGCCGCACGGCTGGCAGTCGGGGTTGTCGCGCAGGTCGACGGAGATGCGCCCGGCGTCCGGGTCGACGGTGACCGTGACCTGCAGCTCGATGCCGTCGGGCGCGCCCGGGACCGGGTCGTGGCGGCCGCGGACCGTCGCGGTGCCGGCGGGCATGCGCGCGACGGCCTCGGCGAAGCGCTGCTCGCTGTAGTCGAACCAGTCGCGCTGGTACTCGGCGATCGCGTCGGCGCCGACCTCGTCGAGGAGCTCGAGCAGCCGCCGCTCGCCGATGCGCGCCGCGCCGACGAGGGCGAGGAAGTCGCCGTACCAGAGCTCGGGGACGCGGATGCGCACGCGCGCCATCTCCAGCACGTCCTCGACGTCGGCGTAGTCGCGCTGGACCTGGACGCACGGGAAGATGAGCGCGCCCTCCTCGTAGACGTCGCGGGCGCCGGCCGAGTAGGTCGTCGGCACCGAGTTGCCGCAGTCGGCGAGGTGGGCCTTGGCCAGGACGGTGAAGCGGTGGACGCCGTCGCGGTCGATGACCGGGACGAGCAGCGACCAGTCGGCCGCGTGCGAGTTGCCGTGGTAGGGCGAGTTGTTCAGGAAGGCGTCGCCGGCGCGCAGCTGCGGATGGGTCTCGCGCATGTGGCGGGCCATGAGGTCGGGCCCGCTCATGACGTGGATCGGCAGCGACTCCGCCATCGCCAGCATCTGGTCGTCGGCGGTGAGGACGCAGCAGGAGAAGTCGCGCGCGGTGTTGAGGATCGCCGACCGCGCCGAGCGCAGCAGCGTGTTCATCATCGCGCGGACGATCCCCTCGAAGCGGTTGTTCATGAGCGCCAGCCGCAGACCGTCGCGGCCGGTCGCCTCAGGCGTGGTGGGCGGCACCGGTGCTCCTCGTCGGCTCGTCCGTCGCCGAGGCGGCCGGGCGCAGCAGCAGCGAGCCCGACGGCGCGCGCTCGACCGAGCCGCCCGGCTCGACGACGACGGTGGTGAACGGGGACTCGACGATCGCCGGCCCGGCGACGACGGCGCCGGCGCCCAGCTCGTCGAGACGGTGGACGGCCGCCTCGTGGCGCCCGAACGCCGGGAAGCGCACGCTGCGCGTCGCCGGCGCGGCGGCGACGCCCCCCGGGGGGGGGGGCGGCGGCGCCGCCCCGCCCCGGCCCCCCCGCCCCCCGGCGCGCCCGGCGG
>JADGIB010000068.1 GCA_019683665.1 Solirubrobacteraceae bacterium | reverse complement strand
ACACCAAGGGGCCATGCCGACCCCGGCCCCCGTCCCGCCCGACGCCGTCCTCGACCACGTCCCGCCCGGCGCTGACGTCATCGTCCCGCTCGCCAACGGCGAGCCGGTCGCCCTCCTCGACGCGCTCGAGGCCAACCACGAGGCGCTGCGCGACGTGCGCATCCACCAGATGCACGCGCTGCGCGAGCGGCCCTACATCCGCGGCGAGTGCGGCGACCACCTCCGCCACGTCAGCTACTTCCTCTCCCAGGCGACCCGCCAGGCCTACTGGGACGGCGAGGTCGACCTCGTCCCGGCGAACTTCTCGGAGATGCCGCGGACGCTGCGCGAGTCGACCGACTGCACGCTCGTCATCGCCGCGGCCAGCCCGCCCGACCGCCACGGCTACTTCACGCTCGGCACGAATGCCGACTACGTCGCGCCGCTCATCGGGCACGTGCCGTTCTTCCTCGAGGTGACGCCGCACATGCCGCGGACGTTCGGCCTCAACCAGATCCACGTCTCGCAGATCGTGGGCTGGACGGAGTCCGACCACGAGCTCGTCGAGATGCCGCCGATCGAGCCCGACGAGCGCGACGAGCGGATCGCCGAGCTCGTCGCCGCCGAGGTCCCCGACGGCGCCACGATCCAGGTCGGCATCGGCGGGATCCCGAACGCGCTGCTCAGCCGCCTGCGCGACCACCGCCACCTCGGCGTCCACACCGAGCTCATCGGCGACGGCATCGTCGACCTCGTCGAGCGCGGCGTCGTCACCGGCACCCGCAAGCGCAAGCGGCCGAACAAGGTCGTCGGCACGTTCTGCCTGGGCACCCGCCACCTCTACGACTGGCTGCACGACAACGGCTCGGTCGAGATGCTGCCGGTCGACATGGTCAACGACCCGCGGCGGATCGGGCTCGAGGACGCGTTCATCTCGATCAACGCGACGACCGAGGTCGACCTCTACGGCCAGTGCGCGTCGGAGACGATCGCCGGGCGCTACTGGTCGGCCAGCGGAGGCCAGGCCGACTTCGCCCGTGGGGCGATGTACTCGCGCGGCGGCAAGGCGTTCCTCGTCCTGCACGCGACGACGTCGAAGGGCCGCAGCCGCATCCGCACCCACCTGACGCCCGGGTCGGTCGTCACGACGGTGAAGAACACGGTCGACCACGTCGTCACCGAGTACGGGATCGCGCGGCTGCGCGGCCGGTCGCTGGCCGAGCGGGCGCGGGCGCTCATCGCGATCGCCCACCCGGACGTCCGCGACGACCTCGAGCGCGAGGCGATCGAGACCGGGATCCTGCCGCGACCGCATCGCCTGCGTCGATGATCCGTTGACGTGCGTAACCGCCGGGCGGCGGCGGGGTTCTCGGTTGACCACGCCGTCCGCCGGACGGATCGCTACCGTCGCGCCCTCCGGACCGAAGACCCGATGCCCCAGTCCGCCCCTCACGCGCTCCCCGCGGAGCTCGACCCCGCGGTGGCCAGCGTCCGCCACGTCCTCCCCGACGGGGCGCTGACCTCTCTGCACGTCGCCGCCTTCCCCCGCGACCGCGTCCGGGTCCGGGTGGCCCGGCTGGAGGAGCCGCGCACGCTCGTGCGCTGGTGCCGGGAGACGTCGGTCGCGCACGCGATCGTCGGCGGCTTCTTCGTCCGCCCCCACAACGCGCCGCTCGGGGAGCTGCGCATCGGCGGGCGGCCGGTCGAGCACGTCCCGTTCCTGGCCCCGTGGGGCGCCCAGCGGGCGTGCCTCCACGTCGCCGACGACGGCGCGATGGCGATCGCCCGCCGGCCCGACCTGCCCGCCGCGCCCGGCGGCGACCTCCTGCAGGCCGGCCCGCTGCTCGTCCGCGACGGCGCCAGCGCGATCACCGACGGCGACGACGAGGGCTTCACCGCCGGCGCCGCCCAGTTCGACTCCGACATCAGCGACGGGCGCCACCCGCGCTGCGCGCTGGCGCTGACCGAGGACCGCGTGCTCGCCGTCTGCTGCGACGGGCGCCACGCCGACGAGGCCGGGATGACGCTCGGCGAGCTCGCCGACGCGCTCGTCGGGATGGGCGCGCACAGCGCGCTGAACCTCGATGGCGGCGGCTCGGCCTCGCTCGTCTGCCACGGCGAGCTCGTCAACCGCCCGCGCGAGCAGCACGGCATCGAGCTCCTCGACGGGCGACCGATCTCCACCGCGCTCGTCTTCGAGTCCGCCGCCTGACGCGCGCCGGGGCGCCGCGGGCGGCGCCTAGACTCGAAGTCCGTGCTGAGGATCGTCTGCGGAACGCTGTTCTTTCCGCGCGGAGGATCCGCGTACGTCACGCGTGCGCTCACCGGAGGGCTCGCCGCCCTCGGCCACGACGTCACGCTCGTGGCCGGCTCGCGCCACGACGAGCCCGGCGGCCTGGGCGACGCGCGCCGCTTCTACGCGGGCCTGCCCCTGCGCGAAGTCGACTTCACCCCCGCCCTGTCGGCCCCCGACCCGCTGGCCTACGAGGGGCCGGCCGGGACCGGGCCGCTGCAGCCGTCGTTCGAGGACCGCCCCGGCGCGTCCGACCGCGTCTTCGCCGCGCTCGGCGACGACCTCTACCGCCGCCAGGTCGACGCCTGGGCGGCGGCGCTCGAGGCGGCCGGCGCCGCCGAGGCCGACGTCCTGCACCTCCACCACCTCACGCCGCTGAACGCGGCCGCCGAGCGCGTCGCGCCCGGCGTGCCGGTCGTCGCCCAGATCCACGGGACCGAGCTGCTCATGCTCGAGGCGATCGGCCGCGGCGCGCCGTGGCCGCACGCCGACGCCTGGGCCGGCCGGCTGCGCGGCTGGGCGCAGCGCGCGCGGCGGCTCGTCGTCGCCCCCGGCAACGCCGACCGCGCCGCCGCCCTGCTGGAGGTCGAGCCCGAGCGGATCGTCGGGCTGCCCAACGGCTTCGACCCGACCGTCTTCGGCCCCGGCACCGCCGACCGCCGCGCCGTGTGGACCCGCGCGCTCGTCGACGCGCCGCGCGGGTGGCGCCCCGGGCAGCCCGCCGGCAGCGTCCGCTACGACGCGGCGACCGTCGACGCGATGCTGCGCGGCCGCGTGCTCCTCTACGTCGGCCGCTTCACCGAGGTCAAGCGGCTGCCGCTCCTCATCGAGGCGTTCGCCGAGGCCCGCGCCCGCACGCGCACCCCGGCGACGCTCGTCATCGTCGGCGGCCACCCGGGCGAGTGGGAGGGCGAGCACCCGGCCGAGACGGTCGACCGGATCGGCGCCGACGGCGTCCTGCTCGCCGGCTGGTACGACCAGCGCGAGCTGCCGGAGCTGCTGCAGGCCGCCGACCTGCTCGTGCTCGCCTCCGCGCGCGAGAGCTTCGGCCAGGTGCTCGTCGAGGCGATGGCCTGCGCCGTGCCGCCGGTCGCCGCCGCCGCGCTCGGCCCGGCCCGGATCGTCGACGACGGCGACACCGGCTGGCTGTTCGCCCCCGACGACCGCGCCGCGCTCGTCGACGCGCTCGTCGAGGCGATCGACGACGAGCCCGAGCGCCGCCGGCGCGCGGCGCGCGCCGAGCGGGCCGCCCACGAGCGGTTCGCCTGGCCGGCGGTCGCCCAGCGGCTGGCCGGCGTGCTCGAGGCGGCCGTCGCCGAGGCTGCGCCGGCCCCGGTCGAGCCGGCGGCGTCCGGGTGAGCCCCGCCGGGGTCAGGCCCGCCGCCGCGCCCCGTCGCGGGCGGCGGGCACGACCAGCGGCGTCCCGGTCTGCGGGTCGTCGATGACCTGGCAGCGCAGCCCGAACACCGCTTCGACGAGCGCCGCGTCGACGATCTCCCCCGGCGGCCCCTGGGCGACGATCCGCCCGTCGCGCATCGCGATCAGGTGCGTCGCGTAGCGGCAGGCGTGGTTGAGGTCGTGGAGGACCGCGACGAGCGTGTGGCCGCGCTGCTCGCGCAGCTCCGCCAGCAGGTCGAGCACCTCGACCTGGTGGGCGATGTCGAGGAACGTCGTCGGCTCGTCGAGCAGGAGGATCGGCGTCTCCTGGGCCAGCGCCATCGCCAGCCACACCCGCTGTCGCTGGCCGCCCGACAGCTCGTCCACCGGCCGGTCGGCGAGCTCGGCCGTGCCGGTGGCGGCGAGCGCCTCGGCCACCGCGCGCTCGTCGTCGGCCGACCACTGGCGCAGGAGCCCCTGGTGCGGGTAGCGGCCGCGGGCGACGAGGTCGCCGACCGTGATCGCGTCGGGCGCGACCGGGCTCTGCGGCAGCAGCCCGAGCCGGCGCGCGACGCGCTTGGACGGCTGCGCCGTGATCGCGGCGCCGTCGAGCAGGACGGCGCCGGCCCGCGGCCTGAGCATCCGCGCCAGCCCGCGCAGCAGCGTCGACTTCCCGCACGCGTTGGGCCCGACGACGACCGTGAGGCCGCCGTCGGGGATCGACACCGACAGGTCGTCGACGACGACGCGCCCGTCGTAGGCGAGGCGCAGGCCCGCGGCGCGCAGGCGGTCGCCGCTCACGCGCGCCTCCGCCCGCGCCGCTCGCTCGCCAGCAGCCAGGCCAGGTAGACGCCGCCGAGCGCGCCGGTCGCGATCCCGACCGGGAGCTGGTCGGGCGCGAGGAGCCGCTGCGCGGCGAGGTCGCCGGCCTGGAGCAGCAGCGCCCCGGTCAGCGCGGCGCCGACGAGGCCGGGGCCGGGGGTGCGGGTCAGGCGCCGCGCGATCTGCGGGGCGGCGAGCGCGACGAACGCGATCGGGCCCGCGGCCGCGGTCGCCGCCGCGGCGATCGCGACGGCGACGACGATCAGCGCCAGCCGCGTGCGCTCGACCGCCACGCCGAGCGCGGCCGCGGCGTCGTCGCCGAGCTCGAGCACCGCCAGGCGCGGCGAGAGGGCCAGCGCGGCGGGAAGGAGCACGGCGAGCGCGGCGACGAGCGGCGTCGCCTGCGCCCAGCCGCGCCCGTCCAGGCTGCCGGCGATCCACACCGCCGCCTCCCGGGCCTCCTCGATGCGCCCGCGCGCGAGCAGGGAGTCGATGACGGCGAGCAGCATCGCGCTGACGCCGATCCCGACGAGCACGAGCCGGTAGCCCTGGACCGCCCCGTCGCGCCGCGCCAGGAGGTGGACGGCCGCCGCCGTGGCCAGGCCGGCGCCGAGCGCCCCGGCCGACACCGCGCTCTGCCGGGCGCCGACGGCGACGATCATCGCGACCGCGCCCGCCGCCGACCCGTACGTGACGCCGATGACGTCCGGGCTGCCGAGCGGGTTGCGGGTGAGGCGCTGGAAGATCGCGCCGGCCACCCCGAGGGCGGCGCCGACGGCGAGCGCGCAGACGACCCGCGGCAGGCGCAGCTCGGTGACGATGACGTCGGCCGGGCCGTCGCCGCGGCCGGCGAGCGCGGCGACGACCTCGCCGGGCGACAGCGGGTAGTCGCCGAGCGCCAGCCCGGCGAGCGCGGCCGCGACGGCCGCCGCGGCGAGCGCGGCGCAGACGAGCGCGCCGCGGCGGTGGACGCGCAGCGACAGGCGGCCGCCGGGAGAGCGGACCGCCGGCGCGCGGACGGCGGGGACCGGCGCGCTCACAGGCGCGCGATCCTCCGGCGGCGCACGATCGCGATGAACACGGGCGCGCCGAGCAGGGCGGTCACGATCCCGGCCTGCAGCTCCCCGGGACGGGCGACGACCCGCCCGACGACGTCGGCGGCGAGCAGGAGCGCGGGGGCGAGCACCGTCGAGAAGGCGAGCACCCAGCGCTGGTCGGCGCCGGCGATCGCCCGCGCGACGTGCGGCACGGTCAGCCCGACGAAGAGGATCGGGCCGATGGCCGCGGTCGCCGCGCCGCACAGGAGCGTGACCGCGAGCGCGCCGAGCAGGCGCGTGCGGCCGACCCGGGCGCCGAGCGCGCGGCCGGTCTCGTCCCCGAGGGCGATCGCGTTCAGGGCCCGGCCGAGCGCGAGCGCGAGCAGCGCCCCGGCGACGAGGAACGGCGCGACCTGGGCGAGCGTGTCGGCGTCGCGGCCGCCGAGCGCGCCGACCGACCAGGCCCGCCAGCGGTCGAACGCGTCGCGGTCCATGAGCGTGACCGCCTGGGTGAACGCGGTCAGCGCGGCGGTGACCGCGGTGCCGGCGAGGGCGAGGCGGACGGGGCCGGCGCCGCCGCGGCCGGCGGCGCCGATCGCGTGGACGACGACCGCCGCGAGCGCGGCGCCGGCGAACGCGAACCACACGTAGCCGGTCAGCGAGCCGACGCCGAGCAGGCCGACGGCGACGACGACCGCGGCCGCGGCGCCGGCGTTGACGCCGAGCAGGCCCGGGTCGGCGAGCGGGTTGCGGGTCAGCGCCTGCATGAGCGCCCCGGCCAGGCCGAGCGCGACGCCGACGGCGAGGCCCAGCAGCGTCCGCGGGACCCGCAGGTCGCGGACGATGACGCCCTCCTCGCCGTGGCCGCCGTGCAGGAGCGCGTCGACGACGGTCGCCAGGTCGATCGACCGCGTCCCGACCGCGACGCTCGCGCCGGCGAGGAGGACGAGGACGGCGGCCGCGAGGCCGAGGGCGAGCGCGCGCGGCGGCCGGGCGGCGCGCACGCGGGAGGCCGGCGCGGTCGGCGGGCAGGCAGCCATTAGGGCTGCCTAACTTAGCGGTCGGCGTCCGCCTTCGTCACGCGGGGGACGGTCCCCTCGGGCTGGGCGTTGAGGGCCTCGACCCCGCCGCCGATGAAGATCATCGCCTGGTCGACGAGGTCGAGCATCTGGGGGACGAGCTCGGCCGGGGTGCAGCCGGCGGCCGTCTTCAGCTCGCGCCCGAGCGCGTCGAGCGCGGCGATCGTCGCCGCCCCGACCATCGCCGGGACGAGCTCGTTCGGCGGCAGGCCGAGGTCGTCGGCGACCGCGCGGGCGATGATCCGCTCGAAGCGCTCCAGCAGGCCGCGCTCGTAGACGCGCAGCGCCGGGTCGGACTCGATGAGCTCGCGCCGGCAGCGCATCGCCTCGAGGTCGATGTCGCGCTGGATCGTCTCGAGGATGTCGGCGATCCAGGCGCGCAGGGCGTCGGTCACCGACTCGCCCGGGGCCCGGTCGACGAGCCGGCGCTCGAGCCGGCGGACGACCTCCTCGTGGTCGTGGAAGACGAGCTCCTCCTTGACCGGGAAGTACGCCGACACCGTGCGCGGGGAGACCTCGGCGGCGTCGGCGATGTCGCGGATCGTCGTCCCGTGGAAGCCGCGCTCGAGGAACAGCTCGTTGGCGACGCGCAGGATGGTCGCCCGCGTGCGCTGCTTCTTGCGCTCGCGCAGGCCGAGCTCGTGCCCGGCCTGCTCCTCCGTCTCGGTGGACATGTGCAGCGCGAACGATATCACAGAAAGTTGCAGTCGCTGCAAACCTGCACGCTAGGAAAAGTTGCAGTGGCTGTGGTAGGGTGCCCGCGCTCATGTCTTCGCTTCTCGCCTCCATCGCCCGATCGCTGTCCCGGCACTGGATCCGCGGTCTCATCTCGCTCGTGGTCGGCGTCCTCGTCGTCGGCGCCATCGCCGGCGCGCAGAGCGGCACCGCTCCCGAGGACTTCTCGATCCCGGGCACGGAGGCGCAGAAGGCCGTCGACCTGCTGGAGGCGAGGTTCCCGTCGCAGTCGGGCGCGCAGGCGCAGATCGTCTTCACGACCGAGGACGGCACGCTCGAGGACGGGCCGCGCCGGGCCGCGATCGACGAGACGCTCGCGAAGATCTCGCAGCTGCCCCACGTCGCCTCGACGGTCGAGGAGATGGAGCCGATGCTGTCCGAGGACGGGCGCACCGGCCTGACGACCGTCAACTACGACGTGTCCGGCATCGACCTCGAGCAGGAGGACGGCCAGGCGCTCATCGACACGGCCGAGTCGGCCGAGGGCGACGGCGTCACCGTCGAGCTGCGCGGCGAGGTCGTCGACTGGGCCAGCCAGTCGGACTTCCCGCTCGGCGAGCTCATCGGCATCGGCATCGCGATCGTCCTGCTGACGATCCTCTTCCGCTCGTTCGCGGCGATGTTCACGACGCTCATCGGCGCGCTCGTCGGCGTGATGATCAGCCAGATGATCCTGGCGGCCGTCGCCAAGCCGATCGGGATCCCCGAGTTCGCCAACACGATCGCGGTCATGCTCGGCCTCGGCGCCGGCATCGACTACGCGCTGCTCATCGTCGGCCGCTACCGGGAGCAGTACGTCGAGAACGGGGGCGACAGCTCCGACGCGGCGGCGAAGGCGAACGCGACGTCCGGAGTCTCGGTCGTCGCCGCGGGCACGATCGTCATGATCGCGATCGCGGGCCTGCTCGCGGTCGGCATCCCGCTCGTCGGGAAGATGGGCCTCGGCTCGGCGATCGCCATCGCCGCGGTCGTCGTCTCGTCGATCACCGTCCTGCCGATCTTCATGGGGATGCTCAAGCGCTGGCTGCGCCCGCGCGACCCCGCGCACGTGGCCCGCTCCGAGCGCTTCGAGCGCTGGGGCCGCATCCTCACCCGGCGCCCGGGCGCGGCGGTCGCGATCGGCGGCGCCGTCCTGATCCTGTTCGCGGTCCCGATGACCGACATGCGCCTCGGCCAGCCCGACGACGGCAACCAGCCGGCGTCGATGACCCAGCGCAAGGCCTACGACGAGATCGCGGCCGCGTTCGGCCCCGGGTTCAGCGGCCCGCTGCTGCTGGCGATCGAGAACGAGGACGGCTCGAAGCTGCGGCCGGCCGACCTCGAGCAGCTGCAGGCCGCGCTGGCCGACACCGACGGCATCGCCAGCGTCGCCGACCCGACCGTGAACGAGGCCGGGGACACGGCGACGATCGTCGCGATCCCGACGACCTCGCCCCAGGACGAGGCGACCGCTGACCTCGTCGAGCGGCTGCGCGACCGCGACCTGCCGGCCGCGGTCGAGGGCACGGCGCTGAACGTGTACGTCGGCGGCCAGGTCGCCGGGTTCATCGACTTCTCCGACAAGATCGCCTCGCGCCTGCCGCTCTTCATCGGCATCGTGATCGGCCTGTCGATCCTGCTGCTGATGGCGGTGTTTCGCTCGATCTGGGTGCCGCTGGCCTCGGCGGTGTTCAACCTGCTGTCGATCGGCGCCGCCTACGGCGTGGTCGTCGCCGTCTTCCAGTGGGGCTGGGGCGCGTCGCTCATCGGCGCCGGCGACGACGTGCCGATCATCTCGTTCGTCCCGCTGTTCATGTTCGCGATCCTGTTCGGGCTGAGCATGGACTACAACGTCTTCCTGCTCTCGCGCATCCGGGAGGCGTACTTCGAGGGCGACGCGCCGAAGGAGTCCGTCGTCCACGGCCTGTCGCGGATCGCGAAGGTCATCCTCGCCGCGGGCCTGATCATGGCGTCGGTCTTCCTCGCCTTCGTGACCGGCAGCGACACGATCATCAAGATGTTCGGCCTCGGCCTCGGCGCCGCGATCCTCATCGACGTGCTGATCGTGCGCATGGTCGTGTCGCCGGCGCTCATGGCGCTGCTCGGCGACCGCGCCTGGTGGTTCCCGCGCTGGCTGGACCGGATCCTGCCCGACATCTCGCTCGAGGGCCATCACGACAGCCGGGCCGAGCGGGTCGCCGAGCGCGAGCGGATCGCCGCCTAGCGCCCGGCGCCGGGGCGCGCCCGCCTAGCGGCGCGCCTGCGCCGGGCGGCCCTCGGCCCGGAAGCGCTCGACCCAGGCGCGCGAGCGCTCGTCGGCCTGGCGGCGCAGCGGCGGGTCCGGGGGCTCGACGCCGTCGGCGCCCGGGAGGCGCAGGTGGGCGAGGACGCGGCGCATCGTCGGCTCCCAGGCGGCGACGAGGTCCTCGTAGGTGATCGTCAGCGGCCGGACGCGGGCGCGGGCGAAGAGCGTGCTCCAGTGGTCCTCGTGCTCGGTGAGGTAGCGGACGAGGTGGGCGATCGCGCGCCGGTGGTAGACCGGCTCGGCCCCGGCCTCGGGCGCGCCGTGGCGCCAGGCCTGGGTCTGGATCGCCGTCCACAGCGACACCGCCTGGCTGACCTTGTCGAGCCGCACGACCCGCACGTAGCGGGCGCCCGGGAAGGCCGACTCGAGTACGTCGAGGTCGGTCTCGCCGGCGAACGCGCCGGTCTCGCGCAGCCGCCCGGCGAACTCGCCGAGGTAGCCGAACATGAGCTTGGCGCCGAACACGCCGTTGTGCGTCGTGCCCCGGTCGCGGGTCCACGCCAGGTAGTCGAGGTAGCTGCGGGCGCCGGCGAGCGCGGGGTCCGGCTCGCGCTCGACCCGGGGCAGGAGCGCCTCCAGCTCGGCGTCGGGGAGGTCGAAGTACTCGTGGGGCCGGCGGGGCACGTCGGTGGCGCGCAGCGCCTCGAAGTACTCGGCCGGCCGGCCGGCGACGCCGGTCCGCGCGAGGGCCTCGCAGACGAGGGTGCTCCCGCTGCGCGGCGTGGCGCAGACGAAGTAGGCGTGCCGGGGCGCCGTCCAGGTCATTTGTCCACTAAGACGATGGAGTTGCTAGCTTGGGGTGCGGCGTGGCTCACAGCGGCGATACCCCGAACGTGCTGTACGTGCACTCGCATGACACGGGACGGCACGTGCAGCCCTACGGCCACGCGGTCGAGACGCCGGCGATCCAGCGGCTCGCCGACGAGGGCGTCCTCTTCCGCCACGCCTTCTGCACCGTCCCCGCCTGCTCGGGCAGCCGCGCCGCGCTGCTGACCGGCCGCTACGCCCACGAGACCGGGATGACCGGCCTCGCCCACCGTGGCTGGGCGCTCGACGACGACGGCCGGCACCTCGTCCACACGCTGCGCCGCGCCGGCTACTGGACCGGGCTCGTCGGCGAGCAGCACGTCAGCGCCGACCCGGGCGTCCTCGGCTACGACGCCGTCCTCGACCTGCCCGACCACCACGCCGAGACCGTCGCGCCCGCCTTCAAGCGGCTGCTGGAGCAGCGCCCCGCCGGGCGGCCGTTCTTCGCCTCGGTCGGCTTCGTCGAGACGCACCGCGACTTCCGCGAGCCGGTCGACGAGCGCGACGCCCGCTGCGCGCTGCCGCCGCCGAACCTGCCCGACACCCCGCAGACGCGCCGCGACGCGGCCGCGTTCACGGCGAGCGCCCGCCGCCTGGACCGCGGGATCGGCGCCGTCCTCGACGCGCTCGACCGCCACGGCCTCGCGCAGGACACGCTCGTGATCCTCACGACCGACCACGGGATCCCGTTCCCGGGCGCGAAGGCGACCCTGCGCGACCAGGGCCTCGGCGTCCTGCTCATCCTGCGCGGGCCGGGCTTCACCGGCGGCCAGGTCCAGGACGCGCTCGTCACCCACCTGGACCTGTTCCCGACGATCTGCGAGGTCGCCGGCGCCGAGCTGCCCGGCCGGCTGCCGGGCCGCTCGCTGCTGCCGCTGGCCCGCGGGACCGTCGACGAGCTGCACGACGCCGTGTTCGGCGAGCTGACCCACCACGTCGCCTACGAGCCGCAGCGCAGCGTCCGCACCCGCCGCTGGAAGTACATCCGCCGCTTCGGCGACCGCACGCGGCCGGTGCTCGCCAACGTCGACGACGGCCCGTCGAAGGACCTCCTGCTCGCCCACGGCTGGGCCGACCGCGAGCAGTCGGCCGAGCAGCTCTACGACCTCGTCTTCGACCCGCTCGAGTGCCACGACCTCGCCGGCGACCCCGGCCACGCGCCGGTCCTGCGCGAGCTGCGCGACCGGCTCGACCGCTGGATGGAGGAGACCGGCGACCCACTGCGCCACGGCGACGTCCCGCCCCCGCCCGGCGCGCTCGTCAACGACCCCGACGACGTCTCGCCCGAGATCCCGCCCCGCGTCGCGGGCGCCGCCGCGCGGCCTGCCTGACCGGGCGCCCGGGCTGGCGGCGAGCCCCCGCGCGTGGGGCGCCGCCGGGCCGGGCGGAGGACGCCGCGCTCAGCCCTGCTCGGCCCGCGCCTTCAGCTCGCGCGCGGCGTCCCCGACGAGGACCTGGCGCACGCGGTCGACGGCGGGGCCGCGCAGGAGCATCCCGAGCATCCGGCCCGGGTCGACCTCGAGCACGTACGTGGCGCGGGTGAGGCCGCCGTCGAGCTCGTCGAACGTCCAGGCGCCGCGCAGCGCCTTCACCTCGCCGCGCTCCTGGACGCAGCGGATCGCCGTGTGCGGCTCGTACGAGAAGCGCAGGACCGAGCGGACGGTCTTCACCTTCGCGTCGGAGACGGTCTCGACGAGGGCCGGGCGGCCGTCGGCGTCGCGCTCGAGGACCTCGACGTCGCGCAGCGACGTCTGCCACTCCGGCGCGCGCTCGAGGTCGGCCGCGATCGACCAGCAGCGCTCGATGCCGGCGGCGATCTCGACCGTGCTCTCCCCGACGAGGGTGCCCATCGCGCCGCAGGATAGGCGGGCCCGCGTGATCTTCGCGCCGCGCCCGTGTTGCAGGGGGGACGGGAAATCGACCGAGGAGGACCCCGACCCGATGCGACGTCCGACGATGCTGGCCTGGGGGGCCGCCGCGCTGGCCGCGGCCGCGCCGGCCGCCGCGCTCGCCCACGGCGACCGCGATCACGACCGCGACCGCACGGCGACCGTGGGGACCGTCGCGTCGTTCGCCGACGGCACGCTCACGCTGACGCTGGCCGACGGCTCGACGCTGGCCGCCGCGGTCACCGGCCGCACCGACATCGACTGCCACGCCGCGGCGACCGCGCGCGCCGCCCGCCACGGCGCGGGCACGGCGAAGGGCCACCGGCGCGGGCGCGGGCACCGCCACGGCCACCGCGGCCATCGCGGCCACCGCCACGCGCGCGACTGCACGGCCGCCGACCTCACCGTCGGCACCCTCGTGCGCGACGCGATCGTCCGCGCGACGACCGCCGGCGCCGTCTTCACCGACGTCGACCTCGTCAAGGAGCGCCCGGCCGGGTAGCACCGCGGGGATGGAGCCCGGTCCGCTCACGGGTCCGGCGCGCCTGGCCGGGCGGTCGCTGCTGCGGCTGCAGTCCGACGCGCGCCTGACCGAGCTCGCCCGCGCCGGCCACGAGCCGGCCTTCGCGGCGATCGTCGACCGCTACCGCCCCGCGCTGCTGGGCTACTGCACGCGCATCCTCGGCCCCGAGCGGGCCGAGGACGCCGTGCAGCAGGCCCTCGCCGGCGCCCATCAGGCCATGACGTCCGGCGACGAGCGGCCGCTGCAGCTGCGCCCGTGGCTCTATCGCATCGCCCACAACGCGGCGCTCAACGTCCTGCGCGCCCGTCGCGACGAGGCCGCGCTCGGCGACGCCGAGATCGCGGGCGGCCGCGCCCCCGACGAGGCGCTCGCGCAGCGCGAGCGCCTGGAGGAGATCCTCGCCGCGATCGCCACGCTCCCGCCCGCCCAGCGCGACGCGCTCCTGCTGCGCGAGCTCGAGGGGCGCTCGCACGAGGAGATCGCCGACGCGCTCGGCGTCAGCCGCGGGGCGGCGCGCGCCGTCGTCTTCCGGGCCCGGGCCGCGGTGCGCGCGGCCTGCACGGCGCTGACCCCGTCGCCGCTGCTGCTGCGCGTGGCCGAACTCGCCGCCGCCGGCGGCGGCGAGCACGCGGCGGGGACGGTCGCGAAGACCGCCGCCGGGGTGC
>JADGIB010000067.1 GCA_019683665.1 Solirubrobacteraceae bacterium | reverse complement strand
AATATGTGTTTAAGCGACAGGCAGCGTATCGCGCAGGTGCGCCTGGCGACACCCGCCGGAGTGCGGCTCTCCCCACCCCGGGACACCGGCCCGCCCACCTAGCCGCGGCCGGCCGGCGGCGAGAGCCTGCCGACCATGCCCCAGACACGTGACAACCTCGCCCTCCGCGCCGGCCGCTGGAGCGCCCGCCACCGCAGGACGGCGATCCTCGGCTGGCTCGCGTTCGTCGCGATCGCGCTCGTCCTCGGCGGCGCGATCGGCACCCGGATGCTCGAGGACGACAGCGGCAGCGGCTCGTCGGGCCGCGCCGAGCGGGCCCTCGACGCCCACTTCCCCGACACCGCCCAGGAGGCGATCCTCGTCCAGTCGCGCGACGGCTCGCTGACCGCCGCCGATCCAGCCTTCCGCGAGGCGGTCCGCGACGTCGAACGACGGCTCGACGCGCTCCCGGAGATCGCGTCGGTCGAGTCGCCGCTGGACGGCGGCCACGGCGACCGCGTCTCCGAGGACGGCCGCTCCGCCCTCATCCAGGCCGAGATGGCCGGGGACGCCGAGGAGGCCGAGGACCACGTCCAGCCCGTCCTCGACGCCGTCGCCGCCGCCCAGCGCGCGCACCCGCAGCTGCGCATCGAGCAGTTCGGCGACGCGAGCGCCGACAGGGCGCTGTCGGAGCGCTTCGAGGAGGACTTCCGCCAGGCGGAGCTGCTGTCGCTGCCGATCACGCTCCTGATCCTCGTCGTCGCGTTCGGCGCGCTCGTCGCCGCCGGGCTGCCGGTCCTGCTGGCGCTGACGTCGGTCGGCGCCGCGCTCGGCCTCGTCGCGATCCCGAGCCAGATCTGGCCGGTGGACGAGGCGGTCTCGTCCGTGATCCTGCTCATCGGCATGGCCGTCGGCGTCGACTACTCGCTCTTCTACATGCGCCGCGAGCGCGAGGAGCGCGAGAAGGGCCGCGACGAGCGCAGCGCCCTGCTCGTCGCCGCGGCCACGTCGGGCCGCGCCGTGCTCGTCTCCGGCATGACCGTGATGATCGCGATGGCCGGCATGTACCTGTCCGGCAGCGACATCTTCACCGGCATGGCGACCGGCACGCTCATCGTCGTCGGCGTGGCGATGCTCGGC
Organism: Solirubrobacteraceae bacterium; assembly: GCA_019683665.1. Taxonomy (GTDB): domain Bacteria; phylum Actinomycetota; class Thermoleophilia; order Solirubrobacterales; family Solirubrobacteraceae; genus Capillimicrobium. The sequence goes on along the minus strand of JADGIB010000067.1, from coordinate 12,392 downwards.
TCGGTCACCGTCCTGCCCGCGATGCTCGCCTGGCTGGGCGACCGCGTGAACACGGGGCGCGTGCCGCTCGTGCACCGGCTGCGCCGCCCGGGCGAGGACCCGCGGGCCTGGAGCTGGGTGCTCGACCGCGTCCTGCGCCGCCCGTGGCTGTCGGCGATCGCCGCGACCGCCCTGCTCGTCCTCATGGCGATCCCGGCCTTCGGCCTGAAGCTCGTGCTGCCCGGCGCCGAGGGGCTGCCGCGCGACATGGCCGTCATGCAGACCTACGACCGCATCCAGGCCGCGTTCCCCGGCGGCCCGACCCCGGCCGTCGTCGTCGTCGAGGCCGACGACGTCCGCTCGCCGCAGATGACGCGGGCGATCGCCGACCTGCGCGAGCAGGTGCTCGCCGCCGACGACATGGGCGGCCCCGTCGGCGTGCGCGTCTCCGAGGACGGCCGCGCCGCCGCCATCGACGTCCCGCTCGCGGGCGGCGGCACCGACGACGTGTCGAACGCCGCGCTCGAGCGGCTCACGGACGAGGTGATCCCGGCGACCGTCGGCGCCGTCCCCGGCGCCGAGGTGAACGTCACCGGCATGACCGCCGGCAGCAGGGACTTCAGCGACCTGATGGCGTCCCGCGCGCCGCTCGTCTTCGCGTTCGTCCTCGGCCTGGCGTTCCTCCTGCTGCTCGTGACGTTCCGGTCGATCGTCATCGCCGTGAAGTCGATCGTCCTGAACCTCCTGGGCGTCGCCGCCTCCTACGGCGTGCTCGTGTGGATCTTCCAGGAGGGCCACCTGGAGGGCCTGCTCGGCTTCCACGCCAACGGCGGGATCACCGCGTGGCTGCCGCTGTTCCTGTTCGTCGTCCTCTTCGGCCTGTCGATGGACTACCACGTGTTCATCCTCAGCCGGATCCGCGAGGGCTTCGACCGGGGCCTGGGGACCGAGCGGGCGATCAGCGCCGGCATCAAGGCCACGGCGTCGGTCGTGACGAGCGCGGCGATCGTGATGGTCGCGGTCTTCTCGATCTTCGCGACGCTGTCGATGCTCGAGTTCAAGCAGATGGGCGTCGGCCTGGCCACCGCCGTGCTCATCGACGCGACGATCATCCGGGCGGTCCTGCTGCCCGCCGTGATGAAGCTGCTGGGCGACTGGAACTGGTACCTGCCCCGGTGGCTGGAGTGGCTGCCCCGCTTCCGTCACGAGCCGGCGGTCGACGAGCCGGCCCGTGTGGAGGAGGCCGAGGAGCAGGAGCGCGTCCCCGTGGCCGTCTGACGGCGGTCAGCGGGGAGCGCCGAAGGTCATCCGCGCCCCGCGGATGACGAGCGCGGGATGAGGGCCCGGACGCAGCCAGCTCGGCAGCTCCGGGCCCTCGGCCGTGACGGCGACCCGGCCGAGGCGGGCGCGGCCGCGCACCCGGACGCCGACGAGCGCGCTGCCGCCGCCGGGCAGCGGCTGGCGGGCGCGCAGGACGAGCGCGAGCGGCAGCTCGCGGCGGCGGGCCCGCACACGGGCGGCGACGCGCCACCCGGCCCCCTCGGCCCGGGCCGTGCCGCCGGCGAACGCGAAGCGCGCGAGCGCCTTCGGCAGCGCCCACCGCTCGCGCCCGCCGCGCAGCGACGCGAGCGAGTCGACGGCGATGAACGGCACGGTCGCGGCCGGCAGCGGCCGCTCGGCGAGCAGGACCGGCGCGGCGAGGATCTCGTCGTAGGGGCCGACCGGCGTCTCGCGGTAGCGGATGAAGGCGGCGACGGTCAGCGGGATCGCCGGCCGCCCGCGCAGGTCGCCGAGCTGCAGCAGCGTCGCCCCCGGGGCGGCGCGGTGCAGCCACACGACCGCGTCGGCGACCGCCTCCCACGGGGCGGGCGGGCTGGAGGCGGGCAGCCGCGCGGCGGTCGCGTCGTCGAGCGCGCACTCCGGCACGCCGGGGATCGCCTGCAGCGGCCCGTCGATCATCCGACCGCGAGCGGCTCGGGACGGGCGTCGGCGGTGGCCCCGGGGATCGGCCGCACGCCGATCGGCTCGCGCGGGGTCGCGCCGGGCCTGGCCGGGACGCGGGCCATCGCGCGCTCGGCCATCGCCGCGATCGTCAGCGACGGGTTCACGCCGACGTTCGCGGGCACGGCCGAGCCGTCGCAGACGAGCAGGTTCTCGTAGCCGAAGACGCGGTGGTCGGCGTCGACCACGCCGTCCTGCGGGGTGGCGCCGATCGGGGCACCGCCGAGGATGTGGGCGGTCGTCGGGATCGCGAAGGCCGCCTCGAGCACCGACGAGCCGGCGACCCCGCCGGTGCGCCGCTCCAGCCACTCGGCGAAGCGGTTGGCGACCGGGATGAACGTCGGGTTCGGCCGCTCGGGGTCCTGCTCGGTCTGCAGGCGCAGGCCGCCGAGCAGGCCGCGCCGCGGCCGCAGCCGGATCGCGTTGTCGAGCGACTGCATGACGAGGATGACGATCGTGCGGCTCGACCAGCCCGGGCGCAGCATGAGGTTCGCGGCCCGCACTGGGTGGCGCGCGATCCGGCCCAGGAGCTTCAGCGGCCGGGTGACGCGGCCGCCCTCGCCGGTCAGCAGCGTGAACATCGAGCGCATCGCGCCGCCGCCGTGGCCGTAGACGACGGTCTCGATGTGGGTGCGCGGGTCCGGGTAGATCGAGGAGGTGATCGCGACGCGGTCCTGCAGGCCCTCGGCCCGGCCGGGCGGCAGCGTGACCGCGAGGATCGCCTCGCTGTTCGTGCGCACGAGGTCGCCCAGGCGCGGCGACAGCTTCGGCAGGTCCCCGGCGGCCCGGGCGCGGGCCAGCAGCCGGTTCGTGCCGAGCGCGCCGCCGGCGACGACCACCCCGCGGGCGCGGATCGCGCGGCGGTCGCGGCGCAGCCAGGCGCCGGTGCGCTCGTGGGTGACCTCCCAGCCGTCGGCGCCGTCGCCGCCGAGCGGGCGCAGCCGCGTCACCTCCCGGTCGGCGAGGATCCGGGCGCCGTGGCGCTCGGCGAGCCACAGGTAGTTCTTCGGCAGGCTGTTCTTCGCCCCGACCGGGCAGCCGACCATGCAGCGCCCGCAGCTCGTGCAGCCGGTCCGCGCCGGCCCCGCCCCGCCGAAGTACGGGTCGGGGACGGTCTCGCCGGGCGTCCCGAGGAAGGCGCCGACGCGCGCCTTGCGGTACGTGTGGCCGACCCCGAGCTCCTCGCCGAACTCGCGCAGGAGCCGGTCGGCCGGGTCGTCGCGGGTGACGTCGGTGACGCCGAGCATCCGCTGCGCGGTCTCGTAGTGGGGCGCCAGCTCGGCCCGCCAGTCGCGCAGGCCCGCCCACTGCGGGTCGTCGAAGAAGGCGGCGGGCGGGACGTAGAGCGTCATCGCGTAGCCGAGGCTGCCGCCGCCGACGCCCGCCCCGGAGACGACGAGGACGTCCTTGAACGGGGTGATGCGGAAGATGCCGCGCAGCCCGAGCCGCGGCGCGTAGAAGTAGCGGCGCAGGTCCCAGGTCGAGCGCGGCATGTCGGCGTCGTCGCGGCGCGAGCCCTGCTCGAGGACGAGCACCGACCAGCCCTTCTCGGCCAGGCGCAGCGCGCTCACGCTGCCGCCGAACCCGGACCCGATGACGACCCAGTCGACGTCGAAGCGACTCGATGACGCCCGCGTCATGTTCGGGAGTCTACGGCGCCCGGGCGGGCGGCGCGCCGGTCAGCGCGACAGCTCGCGCTCGAGGAGCTGGTTGCCCTTCTCGAGCTGCTCGAGCGTCGCCGACCCGACCGAGCGCGCCCCGGTGCGGCGGTTGATGCGCGCGTGGATCTCGCGGTGCGGCTCGCCGGTGCGGCGCGCGAGCTGGGCGACGAGCTGGCTGCGGCGCTCCCGCAGGCGCTCGCGGGTGGCGAACGCCGTCTCGTGCATCCCCTCGTGCGCGGAGCCGTCGCGCGCGGGCGCGGCCGCCGGCGACGGCGCGGGCGGCCCCCCGACCGCGCCGGGGACCGCGAACGCGGCCAGCGCCGGGTTCGGCTTCGGCTCGTCGAGCGAGAAGAGCTGCAGCGTCGTCTCCGACAGGATCTCGCCGTCGAGCATCGCCCCCGACGAGCTGAGCGCCTCGAAGCCCTCGCCCTTCGGCTTGCGCTCCGGCTCGGCCGGCTCGTCGAGCGCGACCTCGTCGCCGAGCTCGCGCGGGGAGAGGTCGAGCGCGTGGCGGCGCTCCTCCTCGATCGCGAAGGCGAGCGCCTTCAGGCGCGCGTCGGCCGGCAGCAGCAGGTAGCTCATCTGCCGCTGCGGCTCGGGCGTCGGGGTGCGGCGGATGAAGCGGCCGACGACCTGGCGGAAGAACAGCTCGGTCCGCGCCGCCGTCGCGTAGACGCCGACGCGCAGGCGCGGGATGTCGACGCCCTCGGAGACCATGAGGACCGACACGATCCAGCGCCGCGACGACGCGCTGAACGCGGCGATCCGGGCGCTCGCCTCCGGCTCGTCGCTCATGACGATCTCGGGCGTCTCGCCGGCGATCCCCTCCAGCCGGGCCGCGATCGCGCGCGCGTGCTCCTGGTCGGAGGCGATCACGAGGCCGCCCGCGTCGGGGTGGCCGTCGGCGCGGACCTGCGACAGGCGGGCGTCGGCGTCGCGCAGGACCTCCCCCATCCAGTCGCCGTGGGCGTCGAGGGCGGTGCGCAGGCGCCGGGCCGCCTCGGCGGCGGGCAGGGCGACGTCGAACGTCGCCCGGCGCAGCTTCCCGTCGCTGCGCCACTCCATCTCGCCGTCGTAGGGCAGGAACGTGATCGGCCGGCAGACCTCGTCGACGAGCGCCTGCGAGTAGCCGTAGACGTAGTTGGCCCGCGACAGGCCCTCGTCGTCGTACTCGACCCACGGGATCGCCTCGTTGTCGGAGCGGAACGGCGTGCCCGACAGCAGGAGCTTGAACTCGGCGTCGCCGAACGCCTCCAGCGCGTTGCGGCCCCAGGCGGCGTGCTCGCCCATGTGGTGCGGCTCGTCGGCGATGAGCAGGGTCCGCCGGCGCCGGACCGACTGGGCGTGGACCTTCGGCCCGGCGGCGATCGTCTGGTAGGTGACGGCGATCCCGTGGCGGTCGCGCGGCTCGGGCCCCTCGGCGTTGGGCCGGTTCGGCTCGAGGTCGATCCCGTAGCGGGCCGCGTCGGCCGCCCACTGGCGGCAGATGTGGGTGGTCGGGCCGGCGACGACGACGCGGGAGACGCGGCCGCTGCGGAGCATCTCCCACGCGACGCGCAGGCCGAAGGTGGTCTTGCCGGCGGCCGGGGTCGCGGAGGCCAGGAACGCGTCGCCGTCGTGGTCGGCGAGGGCGTCGAGCGCCTCGCGCTGCCACGCGCGCAGGGGCCGGTTCGCGGGCCAGTCCGGGAGGCTGCGGCCGCGGACGATGGGTGCTGCGAGGTCCGTCAAGGAGCGCCGGAAGGTAGGCCACCCTCCGGACGGACGGCGCCCCTCCCGGGCCGCGCGCCGCCCCGGCGGCCGGCATCCGGCGGCGGTGTGGCCGGCCCCCGTGCGCGCCGCCGCGCCACGCGCGACACTGGCCCCATCGTGCGTCGCACCCAGCTCGTCCTCGTCGCCGTCGCCGCCGGCCTCGCCCTGGCCGACTCGTCGATCGTCGCGCTCGCGCTCCCGCCGCTGCTCGACGAGCTCGACACGACCGTCACCGGCGTGGCCGCGGTCATCGGCGTCTACACGCTCGTGCTCGCCGCCGGGATCAGCCCCGCGGCGGCGCTCGCGCGCCGGCTCGGGCCGGGGCACGTCGGCGCCGCCGGGATGCTCGTGTTCGCCGCCGCCTCGGTCGGCTGCGCCGTCGCCGGCGACCTGGCGACGCTCCTCGTCCTCCGCGGCGTGCAGGCGGCGGGCGGCGCCGCCGCGCTCATCGCCGCGTTCGACCTCATGGACGCGGGCGGATCCGACGCCTCGCTGGGCCGCCGGCTGTGGATCGGCGCGGCCGTGTTCGGGACCGCCGCCGGCCCGGCGATCGGCGGCGCCCTCACCGACCTGCTCGACTGGCGCGCGATCTTCGTCGCCCAGGCGCCGGTCGCCGCGGCCGCCGCGGCCGCCTGCTGGGGCCTGCGCATCCCGCCGCCGGGCGCGCCGGCCAGCGCCCCGCTGCGCTGGCGGGCGGCGATCGCGCTCGGGGCGATCAGCGCCGCGCTGACCGCCGTCCTCTTCCTGCTCGTGCTCGAGCTCGTCGCCGGCTGGTCGGTCGACCCGCTCGAGGCGGCGCTCGCCGTCTCGGTCCTGCCGCTCGCCGCGCTCGGCGCCAGCCGCATCCCCGGCGACCCCCACGTCCGCGCCGCCTGCGGCTGCCTGCTCGTCGCCGCCGGGGCGGCCGCGCTGGCCCACCTGCCCGACGCGCGCCTGGCCTGGACCGTCGGCCCGCAGGTGCTGGCCGGCATCGGGATGGGGCTCGCCTACCCCGCGCTGGCGGGCGGGATGCTGCCCGAGCGCACGTCGGCCGACGCCGAGCGCGTCCTCGTCGCCCGCCACGTCGGGATCGTCGTCGCGCTCGCGATCCTCGCCCCGGTCGTCAGCAGCCAGCTCGACGAGGTGACGGCGTCGGCCCGCTACCAGGGCGTCGCCGTCGTCCTCGACGCGAAGATGGACCCGATCGCGAAGATCGAGCTCGCCCCGGCGCTGCTGGACGGCGTCGACACCCAGGACCCGCGCGGCGGGCTGGAGGCGGCCGTCGAGGCGCAGCGCCCGCGCTTCGAGGGCGACGAGCGGGCCGCCTTCGAGCGGATCGCCGAGCGCGTCGACGACGTCATCGTCGCCGCGGTCGCCGAGGCGTTCCGGCCCGCCTACCTCATCACCGGCGGGCTCGCGCTGCTCGCCGCGCTCGTCCTCGTCCTGGGCGCCCGCGTGCGTCTGGCCGCGATCGGCGCGACCGCCGCGGTCGCGGCCGCGGCCGTCGCGGGCGCCGTCGCGCTCGACCGCGAGCGGCGGCCCGAGCCGGTCGTCATCGCCGACCCGTGCCACGACCGGGAGACGCCCGGCAGCGGCGGCGTGCTCGGCTTCCTCCAGGACCGGGCGCTCGAGCTGCTCGACCGCGCCGCCTGCGAGTACGGCTCCACCCGCGAGGAGCTCGTCCTCGCGCTCGCCGACGACGCCGAGCACGAGCGGTTCAAGCGCGTCTACGGCGTCGACCCGCGCTCGGCGCGCGGGATCCTCGACGGCCTCTTCGGCTGACGGCCCGACCGGTAGCCTGCCGGTATGGCCGCCGAGACCGAGACCGATCCCGCCCTCGAAGCCGCGTCCTGGGACCTCGAGCCGCTGCTCGACGGCCGGGGCGAGGGGCGCATCGACGAGCTGCTCGACGAGGCGCAGGCGCGCGCCGACGCGTTCGCGGCGCGCTACGCGGGGAAGGTCGCGCAGCTCGACGGGCCCGGCCTCGTCGAGGCGATGCGCGAGATCGCCGACCTGTTCGAGCTCGTCGGCAGGGCCGGCTCGTACGCGTCGCTGCGCTTCTCGACCGACACGACCGACCCGGCGCGCGGCGCGCTGCTGCAGAAGGTCGAGGAGCGCGGGACCGCGATCGAGACGAAGCTCCTGTTCTTCGGGCTGGAGTGGGCGGCGCTCGACGACGACACAGCCGAGGAGCTGCTGGCCGCCGACGGCCTCGACTTCGCCCGCCACCACCTGCGGATGGAGCGCCGCTACCGCCCGCACCTGCTCAGCGAGCCGGAGGAGCGGATCCTCACCGAGAAGTCGGTCACCGGCCGCTCGGCCTGGAGCCGCCTGCACTCCGAGCAGGTGTCGGCGATCGAGGTCGACGGCGAGCCGCTCGACGTCGCGCTCAGCCGCCTGCTGTCGCCCGACCGCGAGGTGCGCCGCGCGACGGCCGAGGCGGTGACGAAGGCGCTCGAGCCCGGGCTGCGCACGCGCGCCTTCATCTACAACACGCTCATCCACGACAAGGCCGTCGACGACCGGCTGCGCAACTACCCGACCTGGCTGACGAGCCGCAACCTCGCCAACCAGGTCTCCGACGAGTCGGTCCAGGCGCTCGTCGAGGCGGTCAAGAGCCGCTACGACATCCCGCAGCGCTGGTACCGGCTGAAGGCGCAGATGCTCGGCCTCGACCGGCTGGCCGACTACGACCGCAGCGCCGCGGTCACGAGCGAGGACGAGCGCTTCGGCTGGGAGGAGGCGCGCGACCTCGTCCTCGACAGCTTCGGGTCGTTCTCCCCCGAGCTGGAGGCGCTCGCGCGGCGCTTCTTCGACGAGCGCTGGATCGACGCGCCGGTGCGGCCCGGCAAGCGCGGCGGCGCGTTCTGCGCGTCGGCCGTCCCGTCGGTGCACCCGTACGTGATGCTGAACTACACGTTCAAGCGCCGCGACGTGCTGACGCTCGCCCACGAGCTCGGGCACGGGCTGCACTTCGCCCTGGCCTCCAAGCAGGGCATCCTCCAGCAGGGCACCCCGCTGACCGTGGCCGAGACCGCGTCGGTGTTCGGCGAGACGGTCGTCTTCAACCGGCTGCTGGAGCAGACCGGCGACCCGTCGTCGCGGCTGGCGCTGCTGGCCGAGGCGATCGAGGGCGCGATCGCGACCGTCTTCCGCCAGACGGCGATGAACCAGTTCGAGGAGGCCGTCCACACCGCGCGGCGCACCGAGGGCGAGCTGTCGGTCGAGCGCTTCAACGAGGCGTGGGCGACGACCCAGGCCGAGATGTTCGGCGACTCGGTCGAGATCACCGACGGCTACCGGACCTGGTGGAGCTACATCCCGCACTTCATCGGGACGCCCGGGTACGTCTACGCGTACGCGTACGGCCAGCTGCTGGCGCTGTCGGTCTACCGCCGCTACCTCGACGAGGGCGCGCCGTTCGTGCCGCGCTACCTCGAGATGCTCGCCGCGGGCGGCTCGATGCTGCCCGAGGACCTCGGCCGGATCGTCGGGATCGACCTCACCGACCCGGGGTTCTGGTCGGCCGGGCTGGAGCTCGTCGAGGAGCAGCTGCGGGCGGCCGAGTCGGCGGCCCGCGCGGCCGGCCGCCTCGAGGCCGGATAGGACGTCCTCGAGATACGGCCTCGGGGGTCGAATCTCACTCAAACCCGCCCGCTCCTGCGCCGATACCGATCGCGTGGAGCGTGTCGCCGCCTTCTTCTGCCCGACCGACGCCGACCGCGAGCGCCTGCTCGAGCTCGAGGAGACGCTGCGCCGGCCGCGGGTCATCACCTACGTGGCGGTCGCGGTCACGCTCGCCGTGCTCGTCCCGTGGACCGGCTGGGTCGTCCTCCTGCTCGTCGGCGTGATGGCGTTCCTCTGCGAGATGGTCATCCGCCGGCGCCTCGTCGCCGGGCGCACGCACCCGGCGCTCGTCATCCTCGTCGGCTTCGCGCTGAACACGGTCATCACCGGGATCGGGGTCGCGATCACCGGCGGCGCGGGGAGCCCGCTGCTGCCGTGGATGGTCATCCCGATCGTCTCGCTCGCCGGGCGCTTCGACGCGCGCGGCGTGTGGTGGGGCACCGGGTTCGTCGGGCTGGCGATCGCCGTCGTCGTCGCCACGAGCCCGTCCGCGTTCGCCGACAACCCGGCGCCCGCGATCGCGGTGCTGCCGCTCGCGCTCTCGCTCGGGATGTTCTCGGCGGCGATGATGCGGGCCGAGCGCCAGCAGCGGACCCGCTCCGCGCTCGACCCGCTCACCGGGCTGCTGAACCGCAGCTCGCTGCCGAGCCGCTTCGGCGAGCTCGCCGAGCAGGCGCGCCTGACCGGCGACTCGGTCGCGCTCGTCGCGCTCGACATCGACCGCTTCAAGGCGATCAACGACACGTACGGCCACGCGCGCGGCGACGCGGTCCTGCGCGCGCTCGCCGCCGCCATCCGCGGCGAGCTGCGCTCGTTCGAGCTCGCCTACCGGCTCGGCGGCGAGGAGTTCCTCATCGTGCTGCCCGGCGTCGACCTCGAGCACGGCGCCGGCGTGGCCGAGCGGCTGCGCCGCCGGATCGCCGCCCTGCGGCCCGACGGCCTCGACGTGACCGCCTCGCTGGGCGTCAGCGCCGCGCACGGGGACGCGGTCGAGCTCGGGGCGCTGTTCGACGCCGCGGACCGGGCGCTCTACGCGGCCAAGCGCGGCGGGCGCAACCGCGTCGAGGTCGCCCCGCCGGGCGACGAGGCGCGCGACGGCGACGGCGCGCCCGCGCGGCCCGGCGCCCGCGGCCGCTGAGCGCGCCGCGCGCGCGTCAGCCCGAGGCGACCGCCGCGCCGCCGCCGTTGGACTCCGGCACGCCGCCGGCCTCGACGCGGATCGGGTCCGACGGGCGCAGGCCGCGGGCGCAGCGCACGTGGACGCGCGGGCCGCTGACCGCCACGCCCTTGCCGTCGGCGGGCGCGCTGACCGTGAACCCGTAGAGGCCGGCCTTCGTCAGCCGCACGTCGGCGGCCAGGGCGGACCCCGAGCGGCGCAGCCGGTGGCGCGACACGGTCCGGTAGCGGCCGTCCGGCCCGCGGCGGGTGACGACGAGGTCGACGCGCGACCGCGTCGGGCGCGCCGCGACCCGCACCTGGACGGTGCCGCCGACCGGGACGCGCTTGGCCGAGACGTCGATCGTCAGCTTCGGGATCGCGTTGACCGCCACCTCCGGCGAGGTGAGGACCTCGCCGCCGACGTCGGCGTCGCCGCCGAACCAGGCGCGCAGGCGGGTGCTCTGGCGGACGACCACCGGCGCGTCGAAGCGGCCGTCGCGGTCCGTGCGGGCGCGGGCCGCCGTCGACCAGCGCGTCGCGCCGCGCTTCTGGATGCGGACCTCGACGCCGGCGATCGGCCCGCCGTCGACGTCGCGCAGCTGGCCGAGCACGTGGACGGTCGAGTAGGCGGCGACCTGCGTGGCGGCCGGCTGGATCGACAGCTGGGCCTGGCCGGACCCGGCGACCGGGACGTCCGGCGACTGGATCGGGTAGTCCTGCGCGGCCGCGCGGCGGCGGATCTCCGGCAGCTGCGCGTAGAGCGCCGCGCCCGGGCAGCTCGTCTTGTCGCCGTCGCGGTGGCCGGAGATGCGCTGGAACGTGACGCGCCGCCCCGACGGGTAGCGGTTGGCCGAGCCGCCGGCCGACACGACCTCGACCGTGCCCTCCGGGCTGACGCCGTGGATGGCGAGCTTCCAGGCGATGAGCTGCGCCATCGCGTTCAGCGCCGCCTCGGTCTGGCCGGTGCTCTCGAACGTGCCGATGTTCGAGATGCCGGTCGAGACCGCGTTGTAGCCCTGGGCCTGGGCGCCGATGACCGGCTGGTCGATGCCGCCGGCGCGGCCCTCGAAGATCTGGCCGTAGCGGTCGACGAGGAAGTTGTAGCCGATGTCGTTCCAGCCGTTGGACCTGATGTGGTACTTCGCGATCGCCAGCACGATCGCCGGCGACTCCTCGGCCGTGTAGCTGTTCGCGTTGACGGTGTGGTGGACGAACGCCATCTGCACCGTCCCGAGCTCCGGAGCGCCGCGCGTGCGCAGCGTGTCCCCGCCCCACTGGGCGCGGGTGATGATCGGCGGCGGCGCCGGCGCCTGGGCGGCGCGGGCGACGACGATCCGCCGGCGGGCGCCGTCGGCGCGGACCGTGTGGAGGGTCAGGCCGCGCAGGGAGCGGTCCAGGCGCAGCTCGACCTCGTCGGCGCGCCCGGTCCACACCGGGTCGGTGCCCGGGGCGGGCGCGGCCCCGTCCGGCCCGTGGTCGTGGGCGACGTGGACCGGGAGCCACTCGCTCCAGCGCCCGCCGCGGCGGCGGGCGCGCAGCTCGATGCGGGCGCGAGGGTCGCCGTCCCAGCGCAGGCCGGCGAGGTCGAAGCCGCCGGGGACGACGATCGGCCCGTGGCGGCGCCCGGAGCCGACGCCGACGGCGGCGGAGACGGCGCGCGGCCCGGTCGCGGCGGCGAGCGCACGCTCGGCGCCGGGCAGGCCCTCGAGGACGATCGCCCCGGCGCCGAGCAGGCCGAGGCCGAGCAGGCGCCGGCGGGTGAGATCAGGGGTCGTCGGGGTCATGCGTCGTCATCCATGGTGGCCATCGTCATCCGAGAACACGGCAGGACCCCTTGCAGAGCGGTCCGGCGCTCGATGCCCCTTCGCCGGAGCGCCCCGATCGCCTGCCCGGCGCGGACGGGCGTCCACCGCGCCGACGCCGCGCCCGCGCGATCAACTAGCCTTGCGGATCGTGCGCCGCCATCTGCCACGCCTGATCGCCGGCCTCGCGCTCGTCGCGGTGGCGTGGATGGTCCTGCGCGGCGTCTACCCGGCGTTCGAGGGCCTCGTGATGTTCGCGCCCGGCCTGTTCGTCGCCTTCTGGCTGCTCGCCGGCCGCTACCTCGGCGAGGACCGCCTCGAGCGGGCGCGCGCCGCCCGCCGGCGCTCGGACGCCGGCCACGGCGCCCCGGCGGCCGCCGGCGCCACCCCCCGGCCCCCGCGCGCGATGGTGCCGCGCGGCGGCCTGCTGCTCGGC
>JADGIB010000066.1 GCA_019683665.1 Solirubrobacteraceae bacterium | reverse complement strand
GTCATCGACGGGGGCGGGGCGTGAGGGGCGCGGGCTTCCACGGTGCACCTCCTTGGCGTTCTCGGTCACCTGGAAGACGCTTCACAGGGTCCCAGCGTGACGGCATCAGCACAAATGACATTTTGCGCATTCGGCGATAAGATCGCCTTATGCTCGACGTCAAGCGCCTGCGCGTCCTGCGCGAGGTGCACCTCAGGGGCTCGTTCTCCGCCGCGGCCGAGTCGCTCTCCTACACCCAGTCGGCCGTCTCGCAGCAGATCGCCGCGCTCGAGCGGGAGGCGGGCACCCTGCTCGTCGAGCGCAGCGCCCGCGGCGTCCGGCTCACCGAGGCGGGCCGCGCGCTCGTGAGCCACACCGACGCGATCATCGCCCGGCTCGCCGCCGCCGAGCGCGACCTCGAGGCGATCGCCGGCCTGCGCGGCGGCACGCTGCGGGTCGTCGCGTTCCCGAGCGCGGGGGCGTCGCTGCTGCCGATCGCCGTCGCCCGCTTCCGCGACCGCCACCCCGGCGTCGAGCTCACGCTCCAGCCGCTGGAGCCGGCCGACGCGCTCGCCGCGCTGAAGGCCGGCGACGCCGACGTCGCCGTCGCCGTCGACGCGTCGTTCCAGCCGATCGAGGACGACGACCTCGAGCTGCGCCACCTCCTCGACGACCCGATGTTCGTCGCGCTCCCGCGCGACCACCCGCTCGCGGGCCGGACGCGGCTGCGCCTCGAGGACCTCGCCGGCGAGAGCTGGATCCTCGGCACCGGCGCCAGGCAGTGCCCGGACACGGCGATCACGCTGCGCCACTGCCTGGCCGCCGGGTTCGAGCCGCGGGTGGCGTTCCAGTCCGACGACTACCTGGCCATCCAGGGCTTCATCGCCGCCGGCGTCGGCGTCGCGCTGATCCCGGACCTCGGGCTCGTCTCCACGCGCGACGACATCGTCGTGCGCGAGCTGCGCTGCGCCCCGCACCGGCGGGTCGTCGCCGCGACGATGGGCGGCGCGACGCGCGGCCCGGCCGCGGGCGCGATGCTCGACATCCTCGAGGAGGTCGGGCGCGAGTGGGCCGGGGAGCGCGCCGCGCTGCAGCTCGTCAGCTGAGCGGCGGCCGGACGGCGGGAGCCCCGCCGCCCGGCCGGCCCGTCAGCGGCTGATCTCGATCGTGAGCGGAGGGTTCGTCGCGCCCCAGATCCGGTAGGTGCCCGGCTTCAGCGTGCGGCCCTTCTTCAGCGTCAGCGTCAGGCGCCGGCCGCTGATCGTGCCGCGGGCGATCCGGGCGCGGCTCGACGCGGTCGACAGCGAGACGCGCGCCCCGCGGGCCTTCAGCAGGCGCAGCTCCGGGCTGACGACGACGGCCCGGCGCTTGCGCTGGGTGCGGATCGAGCCGTCGATCGCGGTGCTGACCGTCACCTCGAAGGTGCCGAACGTGTTCGGCGTGCGGTCCGGGCCGGCGCCGACCTGGTAGTTGGCCGGGAACGCCGTGTTCGCGGTCGCGAGGGCCGGGGCGATGCCGGTGATCCGCTGTGTGCCGGGGCCGACCGTCGTGACCGTCGCGTTCGAGAGGTCGAGGGTGAACAGCGGCTGGTCGGCCGAGTACGGGGTCTGGCCGCTCGCGCCGCCCTGGCCGCTGGCCGCCAGCGTGCCGGTCGCGCCGCTGAGCGTGACGACCGGGTCGGTGACCGTGATCGCGAAGCGGTGCAGGGCCGACGTGAACGTCACCGTGCCCTTGGCCCGGATCGTGCCCGTGCGCGCGGCGCGGTCGTAGCTGCCGCCCTCGACCGGGAAGGCGAAGGTGTAGACGGCCTCGGCGCCCTTCGGGCTGGACGGGGTGACCTCCGCCCCGGTGGCCGGCGCGGTCGCGGCCGCCGTGCCCTGGGCGAGGGTCGTCACGTAGCCGAGCCAGGTGCGGGCGGCGCCGCCCATCGCGTACGCGTTGACCTGCGACCAGTCGACGTCGCCGCCGGTGACCTGGGCGGGAGCGGCGAGCGCGGCCGGCGCGGTGCCGGCGGCGGCGGCCGCGACGGCGGTGGCGCAGAGCGCGAGCCGCGCCGAGCGGGCGCGGCGGAGAAGGGACGTGGAAGGCAAGCTGTCTGCTCCTTGTCGGCGGGTTCGTGTGCGGTTGACTTAGGTGACCCTAACACGATGCCGGGCCGCCTGCCGCTCAGGCCGGCGCCGGACGGGTCGCGAACGCGCCGTCGCCGGGGTCCGGGTCCGGCGGCGGGTCGTCCGCGCCCGGCCGCGGGGCCGCCGGCCCGCCCGCGGCCGCGCCCGGGTCCGCGCCGGCGACGTCCACGCCCTCCGGCGGCGGCCCGCACAGGACCCAGGCGCCGTCGCCGCGGCGCTCGAGCACGCCGCGCCGGGCCAGGTCGGTCGTCGCGCTCGTGACCGACGGCCGCCGCGCCCCGATGAGCCGGGCGATCGTGCGATGCGTCAGCGGGGTGGAGAGGACGACCCCGCCCGGCGTCACGCGCCCCCACCGCTCGGCGAGCTGCCACAGCGTCGCCAGCACCCGCGTGTCGACGCGCGTGAGATGGCTGACCGCGCGCGAGAGCGCGAGGCGGTCGGCGCGGCGGGCCGCCCGCTGGGCCAGCAGCGCGCTCACCAGCGGCCAGCGCTGGACGATCGGCGCCATGCGGTCGTCGAGCACCGCGGCCCGCCCCGGCTCGAGCACGCTCCAGCGCACGGTGCCGGGGAGCGCGTCGCCGGCGGCGGGGCCGCCGGGCAGGAGCACGTCGCCGGGGCCGAGGAGCTCGGCCGCCCCGGCGGCGCCGAGATCGACGTCGCGGGCGAGGAGCCCCTCGAGGACGAGCAGGCCCCAGGCCGGCGCGCCGGCGCTCACCGGGTCCCAGGTCCCGACCGGGAGCCGCTGCACGGCGACGACCGCGCCGCGGCAGGCGAGCTCGCGGTCGCGCGACGGGACCGCGGCCAGCAGCTCCGGGTCGGCCTCGAAGAGCGAGACGGCGGCGGACACGCCGACGACCTACCCGCAGGCCGGGGCCGAAACGCACGCCGCCGCCCCCGCCTTGCCTTCCGCCGCCGCGCCCGCGACCCTGGCGGGCGATGGACCTCCTGCGGCCCCTGCGGGCCTTCGACCGATTCCAGCAGCGCCACCCGGCGCTCGCGGTCCCGATCGCGGTCGTGCGCAAGTTCGGCGACGACGAGGCGGGCCCGGCCGCGGCGCTCATCGCCTACTACGCGTTCGTCTCGCTGTTCCCGCTGCTGCTCGTCTTCACGTCCGTCCTCGGCTTCGTCCTGGACGACGACCCGGGGCTGCGCGAGCGGATCCTCGACACGACGCTGGCGCAGATCCCGGTCATCGGCGACCAGCTCCGCACGCAGACGCTCACCGGCAGCGGCGTCGCGCTCGTCGTCGGCGCCGCCGGCACCCTGTTCGCCGGCCTCGGGGTCACGCTGGCGATCCAGCGCGCGCTGCACCAGGTCTACGCGGTGCCGCGCCGCGAGCGGCCGGACGTCGTCATGTCGCGCCTGCGCGGGCTCGCGGTCCTCGTCGTCCTCGGCGTCGTCCAGGTGCTGAGCACGGTCGCCTCGGGCCTGGCCGGCGGCGGCCTGGGCGGGGTGGGGGCGCAGGCGGCCGGGGTCGCCGCGTCGCTGGCCCTGAACCTCCTGCTCTTCGCCGCCGCCTTCCGGCTGCTGCTGCACCCGAGCGTGCGCAGCGGCGAGCTGTGGCCGGGCGTCGTCGCCGCCGCGGTCGGCTGGACGGCGCTGCAGGCGCTCGGCGGCGTCTACGTGCGCCACGTCGTCGCCGGCGCGACGACGACCTACGGCACGTTCGCCACCGTCCTCGGCCTCATCGCCTGGCTCTACCTCGGCGCGCGGATCGTCGTCCTCGCGGCCGAGGTGAACACGGTCCTCAGCCGCCGGCTGTGGCCGCGCAGCCTGTTCGGGCCGCCGATCGAGGCCGACCGCGAGACGCTGACGGCGATCGCGCAGGCCGGCGAGGTCATCGCGCAGGAGCGCATCACGGTCGCGTTCGACCGGCCCGGCGGCGACGACGCTCAGGCGGCGTCGGGCGGCGCGGCGGCCGGGGGGGCGGCCGACGGTGGCGACGCGGGCGACCCGCCCGCCTCCGCGAGCCGCCGGTGAAGGCGCTCGCGCAGCTCGTCGGGCGGGACGTCGCGCTGGGCGCGGCGGCGCCGGGCGACGGCGACGCCGGTGGCGGCGACGCCCGCCACCCCGGCCAGGCCCACGAGCTTCCAGGGGACGCGCATCGCGCCGTAGGGTACGCCCGCCGATGCCGACCGCGCTGACGCTCGACGACGCCGTCGCCACCGCCGCCACGGGCGACATCTGGCTCTTCCGCGGCCGCTCGCCGGCCGACGTCGCGATCCGCGCGGTCACCAACGCGCCGGTCAACCACGTCGGCATGGCCGTCGCGATCGACGACCTGCCGCCGCTGCTGTGGCATGCGGAGCTGGGCCGCTCGCTGCCGGACGTCTGGAGCGGGCGCCACCAGCGCGGGGTGCAGCTGCACCTCCTCGCCGACGCCGTGCGCACCTGGCGCGACCGCTACGGCCAGCGCGCCTGGGTGCGCCAGCTCGAGGGGCCGCTCGCGCGCGAGCACGAGGACCGGCTCCTGGAGGTCGTCCAGCGCCTCGACGGCCGCCCGTTCCCGACGACGCCGGGGCTGCTGCGCCGGTGGCTGGGCGGCCGCGTCCGCCGCCGCCCGCAGCGGGCGGCGCTGGAGACGATGTACTGCGCCGAGCTCGTCGCGCAGACCTACCAGCACATGGGGCTGCTGCCCGCCGACCGGCCGCCGAGCTGGTACGACCCGGGCCGCTTCTGGAGCGGCGACCGGCTCGAGCTGGTCCCGCCGTTCCGCCTCGGCGGCGAGATCCCGGTCGCGATCGGCGACACGCCCGGCGGATTGTTGACAAGCTTGTTGACGCCCGCGACGGGCCGGAGGGAGGACCGTCGGGCGGGAGCACCGTGGCACCCGGTTCAAAGGAGGAGGAGACCTTGGCCATTCTCGCGACGCACGTCGGCAGCCTGATCCGGCCGCCCGAGCTGCTGCAGTTCAACGTCGCCAAGGAGCGCGGCGAGGCCTACGACGAGGCCGCCTACGAGCAGGCGCTCGCCACCGCGACCGCCGAGGTCGTGCGCCGGCAGGCCGAGGTGGGGATCGACATCGTCTCCGACGGCGAGTTCGGCAAGTCGAGCTGGATCACGTACCTGTACGAGCGCGTCAGCGGCCTCGAGATGCGCCTCGTGCCGCTCGAGGGGTCGAGCATCCTGCCGCCCAGCCGCGACCGCAACGCCTTCCCCGGCGCCTACGCCGAGCTCGACGCCCAGTTCGAGCACGAGAACCGCGAGAGCATGGGCACCGACGACGAGCCCGCCGACGTCGGCCCGCAGTGGGTCTGCACCGGCCCGATCGAGTACGACCCGGCCGCCGTGCAGCGCGACATCGCCAACCTGAAGGCGGCGATGGAGGGCGTCGACGTCGTCGACGGCTTCCTGCCCGTCGTCGCGCCCGCGAGCGCCTACTGGCTCGTCAACGAGCACTACGAGAGCGACGAGGCGTTCGTCTACGCGCTCGCCGACGCCCTCCACGAGGAGTACAAGGCGATCGTCGAGTCCGGGCTGCTGCTCCAGGTCGACGACGCGGTCCTCATGCACGAGGCCGACTCGATCCTCGCCACCGGCGGCTCGTGGGAGGACTACCGCCGCTGGGCGCAGCTGCGCGTCGACGCGCTCAACCACGCGCTGCGCGGGCTGCCCGAGGAGCGCATCCGCTACCACGTCTGCTGGGGCTCGTGGCACGGCCCGCACGCCTTCGACCCCGAGCTGAAGGACGTCATCGACCTCATCCTCCAGGTCAACGCGGGCCAGTACGCGATGGAGCAGGCCAACCCGCGCCACGAGCACGAGTGGAAGGTCTTCGAGACCGTGAGGCTCCCGGAGGGCAGGAAGCTCATCCCCGGCGTCGTGACCCACCACACGAACGTCGTCGAGCACCCGGAGGTCGTCGCGCAGCGGCTCGTCCGCCTCGCGAACGTCGTCGGGCGCGAGAACGTCCTCGCCGGCACCGACTGCGGCTTCGCCCAGGGGCAGTTCGTGCGCCGCGTCCACGAGGAGATCCAGTGGGCGAAGCTGCGCTCGCTGGCCGAGGGCGCGCGGCTGGCCACGCAGGAGCTCTGGGGGAGCGCCGCGGTCGCCTGACGGCCGCGGTCCGGCGGCCGCCGCGTCAGGTCGTGCGCTGCGCGCGGCCGGCCGCCGGGCTCTCCGCCAGCGCCTGGGCGACCGCGTCGAGGTGGCGGCGCATCGCCGCCTCGGCGCCGGCCTGGTCGCCGGCCGTGACCGCCTCGACGATCGCCCGGTGCTCCTCGTGCGACTGCCCGGGGCGCCCGGGGATGAGGATCGTCCGGAACTGGAAGCGGACCATCTGCGAGCTGAGCGTGCGCACGAGCCGCTGGGCCGTCGTGTGCTGCGACAGCTCGACGATCCGCGCGTGCAGCTCGGCGTTGACGTCCGACGCGCCGATGAGGTCGCCCTGGTCGAGCGCGGCGCGCTGGCGGGCGACGATCTCCCACAGCTCGTCGGCCTCGGCGGGCCCGCAGTGCCGGGCCGCGTGGCGGGCGGCCAGCCCCTCCAGCGCCGCCCGCGCCTGGAGGATCTCGACGGCCTCCTGCTCGGTGATGAGCCGCACGCGGGCGCCGCGGTACGGCTCGCGCTCGACGAGCCCCTCCTGCTCCAGGCGCACGAGCGCCGTGCGGACGGCGGCGCGGGGCAGCCGGAACGTGCTGCTCATCTCGGCCTCCAGCAGGCGCTGGTTCGGCGCGAGGTCGCCCTTGACGATCGCCTCGCGCAGCAGCAGGTATCCGGCGTCGCCGTTCGCTTCGACTTCACTGCCCATGACCCCATCCTCTCCGTTCGACCGGCGGCGCGCAAAGCCGCCGTTCACCAGATTGTTGACGAAAACGGCGACGATGAGGTTGAATCGGATGCAGCGTCTGCCCGGCGCGGTCGCCGGGCTGCTCAGGACGCGAGGACACAAGGAGGAGGAGGAGAGTGCTCCACAAGGCTTGGAGGGCCGTGCTCGCGATGCTGTGCATCGGCGTGGCCGCCCTCGCACTGGCCGCCTGCGGGGACAGCGACGACGACTCGGGCACCGCGGCGTCGACCGCCCCGGCCGAGACGCAGGCCGCTGACACGCAGGCCGCCGCCCCGTCGGAGGAGGGCGAGGGCGGTCTCGGCGAGGAGGCCGTGACCGACTACGTCGCCTACGTCGGCGGCACCGCCGGCCCCGCCGACAAGAACCTCGAGCCGATCGTCATCGGCTGGGTCAACCAGGAGGGCGGCCAGGAGGAGATCGGCGCGGCCGCGACCCAGGGCGCCGACCTGGCCGTGAAGGTCCTCAACGACAAGCTCGGCGGCATCGACGGGCATCCCGTCAAGCTGAAGAAGTGCTTCATCCGCGACGCGGAGGAGGAGGGCACGACCTGCGCCCAGGAGCTCGTCAACGACCCGAAGGTCAAGGCGATCGTCATGGGCGGCGTCGCGATCGGCATCGAGTCGTTCTACTCGACGGTCGCGGGCAAGAAGCCGGTCATCACCGGCGTCGCCACGACCCCGGTCGACGGCGCGCAGGAGAACGCGGTCGTCCTCTTCGGCGATGCGACGCACGTGCTCGGGCCGTTCGGCACCTACGCGCGTGACGTCCTCGGCGCGAAGACCGCCGCGCTCGTGTACCCGAACATCTCGGGCGTCACGCAGGGCGCCGAGGCGCTCTACAAGGGCCTGACCGACGCCGGCCTCGAGGTCAAGCGCGTCGGCTACTCGCAGGGCCAGACCGACCTCATCGGCCCGCTGACCGCGGCCGGGGCGCAGACCGCGGACATCATCGTCCCCTACAGCGACGCGTCCGGCTGCGTGAACCAGGCCAAGGCGCTCCAGCAGCTGGGCATCAAGGACGCGAAGAAGATCGTGTCCGCCCCGCTGTGCCTGAACCCGATGGTCTCCGAGGGCCTCGGCGGCGACTACCCGATCTGGACCTACGCGATCGCGTCGTCGCTGTTCGGCGACCCGACCGACCCGGGCATGAAGCCGTACATGGAGCTGACCGAGGAGTACGGCGTCGAGGCGGCGCCCGATCCGTGGGTCATCGTGTCGTTCGCGACGGTCCTGACGACGGCGAAGTTCATCGCCGAGTCGGGCGGGGCGGACGCCACCCCGGAGCAGATCCTGGAGACGGCGAAGGCCTTCACCGGCCCGGTCGCCCTCGGGGCGCCGTCGCTGGAGTGCGGCAAGTACCCGGATGCGCCGGCGATCTGCAACGACCAGGCGCAGTTCTTCACCTACAACGGGAAGAACGACTTCCAGAAGGCCGCCGGCTGGACCCAGCCCCCGAAGTAAGGACGCTGCGTCCGAACGCGTGAACGACGCAGGTGGGGTCGCATGAGGCGGCCCCACCGGTTCGTCCCGTCAGGAGACCGATGCGAGAGATTCTGCTGTTCGCACTGCTCGGGCTCGGGTCAGGTGCCCTGATCGCCGGCATCGCCGTGGCCATCGTGCTGATGTACCGCGGCTCCGGGATCATCAACCTGGCCACCGGCGGCATCTCGATGCTGTCCGGCTACTGCTTCTGGTCGCTGCGCGAGGGCGAGATCGCGTCCATGGGGACGGTGCCGGCCCTCCTCGTCACGCTCGTCTTCACGCTGCTCGTCGGCGTGGCCATGGAGCTCGTCGCGTTCCGCCCGCTGCGCAACGCGGCGCCGCTGGCCAAGCTCGTCGCCTCGCTCGGCGTCCTGCTCATCGCGCAGGCGTCGATGCTGCTGGCGTTCGGCAGCACGCAGAAGCCGCAGCCGTCGATCCTGCCGTCCGACGTCGTCACCATCTTCGACGTCAACGTGCCGGTCGACCGCTTCATCCTCGTCGGCATCATCATCGCGATCACGATCGGCCTGGTCGCCCTCTACCGCTACACGCGCTTCGGCCTGGCGACGCGCGCCGCCTCCGAGAACGAGGTCTCGGCGCTGCTCGCGGGCCTGTCGGCGAACCAGCTCTCGATGGTCAACACGGTGCTGGCCGCGCTGGTCGCCGGCTCGATCGGCGTGCTCGCCGCGTCGGTCACCCAGCTCGACACCGTCTCGCTGCCGCTGCAGGTCGTCCCGGCGCTCGCCGCCGCGCTCCTCGCGCGCCTCACCTCGTTCGCGATCGCGTGCGCGGCCGGGATCGGCATCGGCATCATCAACTCGCTCATCGACTACCTCTCGACGCAGAGCTGGTGGCCGACCGACCACGGCGTGCCGATGCCCGGCACGAAGGAGCTGCTCGCGTTCCTCATCATCGTCGCCGCGATGTTCCTCCGCGGCGCGCGGCTGCCCAGCCGCGGCGAGCTCGTCGAGCAGCGCCTCCCCGAGGTGCCGAAGGCGACGAAGATCCTCCAGCCGGCGATCATCCTCACGATCGTCTGCGCGGTCGCGCTCGTCGTCCTGCCCTACGACTTCCGCCAGGCGCTGATCAACTCGATGATCGGCACGGTGATGGCGCTGTCGCTCGTCGTCATCACCGGCTTCGTCGGCCAGATCTCGGTCGTCCAGCTCGCGCTCGCGGGCGTCGCCGGGTTCACCGTCTCGCACATGGCCGTCGACTTCGGCATCGAGTTCCCGTTGGCGCCGATCATCGGCGCCGCGGTCGCCGTCCTGTTCGGCGCGGCGATCGGCGTCTCGGCGCTGCGCGTCCGCGGCGTCTCGCTGGCGGTGGTGACGCTCGGGGCGGCGGTCGCGATCTCGAACTTCGGGTTCGTGAACCGCACCTGGGGCGGCGGCGACACCGGCTCGCCGGTGCCCCAGCCGGAGATCTTCGGCATCGACCTCGGCACCGAGGCCGGGTTCCGCGGCATCGACGGCAACCTGCCCAGCCCGGTCTTCGGCTGGATGGTCCTCGTCGTCACCGTCCTGCTGTGCATGTTCGTCGCGTCGCTGCGGCGCGGCAGCTTCGGCCAGCGGATGCTCGCCGTGCGCTCGAACGAGCGCGCGTCGGCGGCCGCCGCGATCGACGTCCGCCACGTGAAGCTCGTCGCCTTCAGCGTGAGCGCGTTCATCGCCGGCGTCGCCGGGACGCTGTACGCGTACAACTTCGGGTCGGTCAGCGCCGACCGCTTCGGCCCGGTCACCGCGCTGGCGCTGATCGCGTTCGCCTACGCGGGCGGCATCACGCTCGTGTCGGGCGCGATCTTCGCCGGGCTCATCTCGACCCAGGCGCTCCTGCCGCACATGCTGGACAAGTGGCTCGGGATCGAGGGCAACTGGTTCCTGCTGTTCGGCGGCGTGATCCTGATCTTCACGCTCCTGCAGCATCCGGAGGGCGTCGCGGGCGCGTTCTACAAGAGCCGTGAGCAGCGACGAGCGCGGCGCGCGGCGGCGGCGCCGCCGGCCCCGCCCGCCGCGTCGTCGGGCCGTCCCGTGGCGACCGTGGGGGTGGACTCGTGAGCGCCGTGCTCGAGACCTCGAAGCTGTCGGTCCGCTTCGGCGGCGTCCACGCCGTCAACGAGGTCGACCTCCGCGTCGAGGAGGGCCAGCTCGTCGGGCTCATCGGCCCCAACGGCGCGGGCAAGACGACGTGCATCGACGCGATCACCGGGTTCGTGCGCAGCACGGGCGAGGTCCGGCTCGACGGCGAGGACGTCACCCGCCTGTCGGCCCACCAGCGCGCCCGGCGCGGCCTGGGCCGCACGTGGCAGGCGAGCGAGCTGTTCGACGACCTGACCGTGCGCGAGAACCTCCTCGTCGCCGCCCGGCGCCCGTCGCTGTGGGGGGTGGCCAAGGAGCTGTTCGGCGCCCCGGTCACGAAGACCGAGGCGACCGAGCGCGCGCTCGAGCTCGTCGACCTGGCCTGGGCGGGCGACATGCGCCCGACCGACCTGTCGCAGGGGCAGCGCAAGCTCGTCGGCGTCGCGCGCGCGATCGCGATGCAGCCGCGGCTGCTGCTCCTCGACGAGCCGGCCGCCGGCCTCGACACGCACGAGAGCGAGGACCTCGGCCGCCGGCTGCGCAGCCTCGTCGACGGTGGCCAGTCGATGCTCCTCATCGACCACGACATGGGCCTCGTCATGAGCATCTGCGACCACATCTACGTGCTCGAGTTCGGCAAGCTGATCGCGCACGGGCCGCCGGACGTCGTCCGGCGCGACCCGAAGGTCATCAAGGCCTACCTCGGCAGCGCCGCCGCCGAGCTGGCCGACGAGGTGGACGGCGAGCCCGCCCGGGCCGCCGACGGGGGAGAGCGATGAGCGAGACCGTCCTGTCGATCGAGGGCCTGACCGCCGGCTACGACCAGTCGCCGGTCATCCGCGACATCAACATCGAGGTCCGCGCGGGCGAGGTCATCGCGCTCCTCGGGGCCAACGGCGCCGGCAAGACGACGACGCTGCGCGCGATCTCCGGGATGGTCCACCCGATGGAGGGCCGGATCGTCTTCCTCGGGGAGGATCTCGAGAAGGTGTCGATCAGCGCGCGCGCCCGCAAGGGCATCGCGCACGTGCCGGAGTCGCGCGGCGTCTTCTTCGGCCTCACGGTCGCCGAGCACTTCCGCCTCGGCCACCGGACCGAGAAGCTCGACGTCGAGGCGGCCTACCGGTACTTCCCGGCGCTGGCCGAGCTGAAGAACCGCCGCTGCGGCCTGCTGTCGGGCGGCGAGCAGCAGATGCTCGCCGTCGGCCGGGCGCTGGCCCGCCACCCGAAGCTGCTGCTCCTCGACGAGATGAGCCTCGGCCTCGCGCCGCTCATCGTCGAGCGGCTGCTGCCGGTCGTGCGCCAGTACGCGGTCGACTCCGGCTGCGGGGTGCTGCTCGTCGAGCAGCACGTGCAGCTCGCGCTCGACACCGCCGATCGCGGCTACGTCCTGTCCCACGGCCAGATCGTGATGCAGGACGACGCCGCGAAGCTGCGCGAGAACCGCGAGCTGCTGCTCGCCAGCTACTTCGGCGAGCACGCGTCGGAGGTCGCCGGCGGGGACGCGTCCCCGTCCGCGGCCGGACCGGGCGGGGCGGTCTCGTCCTGAGGCTTGTCACGCCGAACGGTGTTCTGCGAGGCTCAACGAACTCGACGTCCGCAAGAGGAGAGGTGACATGACCGACTCGACCCTCGCCGAGGTCCGCACGGGCCTGTACATCAACGGCGAGCACCTGGACGCGTCCGACACGATCGCCGTGCCGGACCCGGCCGACCCGAGCCAGACGGTCGGCTACGCGGCCGCGGCCACCCCCGAGCAGGCCCGCGCCGCGGTCGAGGCCGCCGACGCGGCCTTCCCGGCCTGGGCGGCGCTCAGCCCCGAGGAGCGGGCGCAGGCCGTCGTGAAGTCGCTGGAGGGCCTCGCCGCCGACGAGGCCGAGCGCATCGACATCCTCTCGCGCGAGAACGGCAAGGTCCGCTCCGAGTGCGAGGCCGAGATGCACGTGCTCGCGCACCGCTTCCAGCTCGCCGCCGACCTCGCGCCGAAGCTGCACGAGGTCGAGAAGCTGGCGGCGCCGCCGTACAACACGGAGATCCGGCGCCTGCCGCTCGGCGTCGTGACGATCATCGTCCCGTTCAACTGGCCGCTGGCGATCCTCGGCGCGGCGCTGCCGTACGCGCTCGTCGCCGGCAACACGACGGTCGTCAAGGCGCCGCCGACGACGCCGCTGTCGTTCATGCGCACGCTGGAGACGATCGCCGCCGCGCTGCCGCCCGGCGTGCTGAACGTCATCTCCGGCCGCGACGCGGATGTCGGCCCGGCGATCATCCAGGACCCGCGCGTGAAGAAGGTGAACTTCACGGGCAGCGTCCGCGGCGGCCAGGCGATCATGCGGATGGCGTCGGAGAACCTGGCCCGGATCACGCTCGAGCTCGGCGGCAACGACCCGGCGATCATCCTGCCCGACGCGACGTTCGACGAGCAGGCATTCGGCGGCCTGTACGCCGGCGCGTTCCTGACGACCGGCCAGGTGTGCATGGCGATGAAGCGCATGTACGTCCACCGGTCGCTCTACGACACGGTCGTCGAGGGCCTCGGCGGCGTCCTGTCGGCCCAGAAGATCGGCCCGGGCCTCGACCCCGAGTCGACGATGGGCCCGCTGCACAGCCCGCGGCAGGTCGAGATCGTCGAGGGGCTGCTGGCCGACGTGCGCGGCAGGGCCGAGATCCGCGAGTACGGCGAGCCGGTCGACGAGGCGGCCTTCGAGCGCGGGCAGTTCCTGCGCCCGTCGCTCGTGCTCGACCCGCCGGCCGACGCGAAGATCGTCACCGAGGAGCAGTTCGGCCCGACGCTGCCGATCATCCCCTACGACGACGTCGAGGACGCGATCCGCCAGGCGAACGACACCTGGTCGGGCCTCTGCTCGTCGGTGTGGGGCACGGACATGGAGCAGGTGGAGCGGGTCGCCGCGCGCCTGCGCACCGGCTACACGTTCATCAACGCGCACAACGCGCCGTGGCTCGACGAGCGGGTCCCGTTCGGCGGGTTCAACATGAGCGGCCAGGGCCGGGAGATGGGCGTCGAGGGCCTGCTGGCCTTCACCGACACGCACTCGATCGGGTTCCCGGCCTGAGGCCGGGCCTCCCACGAGGGGTCACACGGCCCGGGCGCCCGCTGCGGCGGGCGCCCGGGCCGCGTCGCGGCCGGGGCCGGGGCCGGGGCCCGGCGGG
>JADGIB010000065.1 GCA_019683665.1 Solirubrobacteraceae bacterium | reverse complement strand
CGCCCGCCGCCTTCGACGGCCTCGACGCCGCGCTCGACCTCGTCCGCCGCCACCTCGCCGCCGGGTCGCGCATCGTCGTCCACGGCGACTACGACGTCGACGGCGTCTGCGCCACCGCGATCCTCGTCCGCGCGCTGCGCGCCCTCGGCGGTCGGCCCGCCTGGTACCTGCCCAGCCGCAGCGAGGACGGCTACGGCCTGCGCCCGCACACCGTCGAGCGCCTCGCCCGCCGGGGCACGGACCTGCTCATCACCGCCGACTGCGCGATCACCGCCGTCGACGAGGTCGCCCAGGCCCGCGCGGCCGGGTTCGACGTCCTCGTCACCGACCACCACCGCCCGCGCGCCGACGGCCGCCTGCCCGACGCGCCGATCCTGCACCCGGCCGTCTGCGGCTACCCGTTCGCGGAGCTGTGCGCGGCCGCGGTCGCCCACAAGCTCGCCGAGGCGCTCGGCGCTCCGACGGCGGCCGAGGACCTCGACCTCGTCGCGCTCGCCACCGTCGCCGACGTCGTCCCGCTGCGCGGCGAGAACCGCCGGCTCGTGCGCGAGGGCCTGCGGGCGCTGCGCACGACCCGCAAGCCCGGCCTGCGCGCGCTCATGGCCGTCGCCCGCGTCGACCCGTCCCGCGCCGGCGCCGGCGACTGCGGCTTCCGCCTCGCGCCGCGGATCAACGCGGCCGGCCGCCTCGCCCGCGCCGACGCCGGGCTCGAGCTGCTGCTCACCGACGACGAGGCGCGCGCCCGCGCGGTCGCCGACGAGCTCGACCGCGTCAACGCCGAGCGCCGCCACGTCGAGGAGCGGATGCTGTTCGAGGCCGAGGCCCAGGCGCGCGGGCTGGAGGGCGCCGCCGCGCTCGTCGTCGCCGCCGAGGGCTGGCACCCGGGCGTGGCCGGGATCGTCGCCTCCAAGCTCGTCGAGCGCCACCACCGGCCCACGGTCGTCATCGCGCTCGAGCGCACCGAGGCCGGGCTGCGCGGCACCGGCTCGGCCCGCTCGATCCCCGCCTTCGACCTGCTCGCCGGGCTCGAGGCGTGCGCCGGCCACCTCGACCGCCACGGCGGCCACCGCGCCGCCGCCGGCCTGGAGATCGACGGCGCCCGCGTCGACGCGTTCCGGGCCGCGTTCGCCGCCCACGCCGCCGCCGTCCTCAGCGACGACGACCTCGTCCCCGTCCAGCGGGTCGACGCCGTCGTCGCCGGCGGCGACCTCGGCCACGAGCTGGCCGAGGAGCTCGAGCGGCTCGAGCCGTTCGGCCACGGCAACCCGCCGGTGCGGCTCCTGCTGCCCGCCGCCCGGATCGCCGACCCGCGGCCGATGGGGGAGAGCGGCCGCCACGTCCGCTGCACGGTCGAGGCCGGCGGCGTGCGCGCCCGGGCCGTCGCGTTCGGCTGCGACGGCCGCCTCCCGGTCGCCACCGGCGAGCCCGCCGACCTCGTCGTCGGCCTCGAGCTCGACCGCTGGCAGGGGACGGTCGAGCCGCGCCTGCTCCTGCGCCACGCCCAGCCCTGCGCGCCCGCCCCGATCGAGGTCGTCGGCGAGCCCGAGGACTACCTGCGCGCCGCGCTCGCCGAGCTCGACGCGCCCCTGGAGCCGCCCGCGCCCGCCCCGGTGCGATCCGCTCCCGCCGACCGCCGCGACCGCGGGATCGCCGGCACGCTCGCCGCGCTCGTCGCCAGCGGCGAGCCGGTGCTCGCCGTCTGCGCCCACGTCCCAGCGCGGCTGCGGGCGCTGCGCGGGCGCCTCGGCGGCTTCGCCCTCTGCTCGTGGACGGCGCTCGAGCGCGACCCCGCCCTCGCCGCCCCGTACGCGCACGTCGTCGCGATCGACCCGCCATCGCGGCGGGCCGCTGTGGCCCAGGTGACGGTGATGGCGTGGGGGACCCCAGAGCTACACTTCGCCAGGCAGATCCATGAGCGCGAACACCGACTCCGTGAACCGCTCGTCGCGCTGTACCGCGCTCTGCGGGATGCGGGGGGCGCTCGGGGCGACCGGCTCGTCGCCCTCCTGCGCGGCGACGACCCGACGCGGCCGGCCCCGGTCGCGGGCCGCCTGCTGCGCGTCCTCGCCGAGCTGGACCTCGTCCGCGTGGACCCGGCGGCCGGCGCCGTCGACGTCCCGCCGGCGCAGCGGACGGAGCTGGAGCGCTCGCCGACCTACCGCGCCGCGCAGCAGCGCCTGGAGGAGGGGCTGGCATGGCTGAGCACCCCGCCGACCCCGGCACGCCGGGCGGCGTGAGCACCCCGCCGCGGGGCGGGCGCAGCGCGCACGCCCCGGCCCGGCGGGAGCCGATCGACGCCGTCGCCGAGCCGGACACGCACGCGCTGCCGCTGCGCACCGACCTGACCGAGGACGAGCGCCTCCTGCTCGGCGACCTGTTCGCCGTCGTCGAGGAGCACGCCGCCGACTCGGTCGTCGAGATCGACCGCGAGCGGGTCGCCGAGGCGTTCGTCTTCGCCTGCGAGCACCACGCCGACCAGCGCCGCCAGTCGGGGGAGGACTTCATCACCCACCCGGCCGCCGTCGCGAAGATCTGCGCCGGGCTGCGCCTCGACACCGAGACGCTGTGCGCGGCCCTCCTGCACGACACCGTCGAGGACACGACCGCGTCGCTGGACGAGGTCCGCGAGCGCTTCGGCGAGGAGATCGCCAGCCTCGTCGACGGCGTGACGAAGCTGACCGGCATCACGTTCACCTCGCGCGACGAGGCGCAGGCCGAGAACTACCGCAAGATGATGGTCGCGATGGCCTCGGACATCCGGGTCATCCTCATCAAGCTCGCCGACCGGCTCCACAACATGCGGACGATCTCGGCGATGCCCAAGCAGAAGCAG
The DNA here is from genome assembly GCA_019683665.1 of Solirubrobacteraceae bacterium. Lineage (GTDB taxonomy): Bacteria > Actinomycetota > Thermoleophilia > Solirubrobacterales > Solirubrobacteraceae > Capillimicrobium. The sequence continues at coordinate 11,072 of JADGIB010000065.1, read as the reverse complement.
ATCGACAAGGCGAAGGAGACCCTGGAGATCTACGCGCCGATCGCGCACCGCCTCGGCATCCACGCGATCAAGTGGGAGCTGGAGGACCTCGCCTTCCAGGCGCTGCACCCGCGCAAGTACCAGGAGATCAAGGGCCTGGTCGCCCAGCAGCGCGAGGAGCGCGAGCGTTACGTCCGCGAGGCCGGGGAGTACCTCGCGCGCGAGCTCGAGGCGCTCGGCATCAAGGCCGAGATCGCCGGGCGCGCGAAGCACTTCTACTCGATCTACTCGAAGATGACCAAGAAGGGTCGTGAGTTCAACGAGATCTACGACCTCACGGCCATGCGGGTCATCGTCGAGTCGGTGAAGGACTGCTACGGGGCCGTGGGCGTCATCCACAGCCTCTGGAAGCCCCTGCCCGGGCGCTTCAAGGACTTCATCGCGATGCCGAAGTTCAACATGTACCAGTCGTTGCACACGACGGTCATCGGGCCGGAGGGGCGGCCGCTGGAGATCCAGATCCGCACCCGCGAGATGCACGACATGGCGGAGTTCGGCGTCGCGGCGCACTGGATCTACAAGGAGGGGCGCGACGGCGGCCCCGCCGCCGCCAAGGGCGAGGAGAAGCTCAAGTGGCTGCGGTCGATGCTCGACTGGCAGCAGGAGCTCTCCGACCCCAAGGAGTTCATGGAGAACCTCAAGGTCGACCTGTTCGAGGACGAGGTCTTCGTGTTCACGCCGAAGGGCGAGGTGAAGTCGCTGGCCGCCGGCGCCACCCCGCTCGACTTCGCCTACGAGGTCCACACCGAGATCGGCCACCGCTGCGTCGGCGCCCGCGTCAACGGCAAGATCGTCCCGCTCCACTACGAGCTGAAGTCGGGCGACATCGTCGAGATCCTCACGGCCAAGCAGGACCGCGGTCCGTCGCGCGACTGGCTGTCGCTCGTGCGCACGACCCGCGCGCGCAACAAGATCAAGGCCTGGTTCAAGGCCGAGTCGCGCGAGGACACCGAGCACACCGGCCGCGAGCTGCTGCAGGAGCACCTGCGCAAGGCCGGCCTGCCCGCCCAGAAGATCGCCGGCTCGGCCCTGCTGGCGGACGTCATCCGCGAGATGGGCTTCCGCAAGGCCGAGGAGTTCTACATCGCGCTCGGCAGCGCGAAGATCTCGGCGAAGGTCGTCACGAACAAGGTCCTCCAGCGCCTCAAGCAGGGCGAGGCGGCCGAGGAGGAGCACAGCCCGGCCGAGACGCTCGTGCGGCCGGGCCGCCGCGCCCGCCGCCAGCCGACCGGCTCGGCGACCGAGTACGGCATCCGCGTCGAGGGCGTCGAGGACGTCATGATCCGCCTGGCGAAGTGCTGCCGGCCGGTGCCGGGCGACCCGATCGTCGGCTACGTCTCGCTCGGGCGCGGCATCACGATCCACCGCGACGACTGCCCGAACGCCGTCCAGCTGCGCAAGGACCCGGAGCGGTTCGTCGACGTCGAGTGGGAGGGCGAGCACAAGCAGTCGTTCAAGGTGGAGATCGAGGTCGACGGCTTCGACCGCCACCGCCTGCTCGAGGACCTGTCGCGCACGATGGCCGAGGGCGGCCTGAACATCGTCGAGGCGCGCTGCCAGGTCGTCCCGCCGATGGTGCAGAACCGCTTCGTCGTCGAGGTCGCCGACACGTCGTCGCTGCGCACGACGATCAACCGCCTGCGCCAGATCGACAGCGTCTTCGACGCCTACCGCGTCACGCCGGGCGCCGGCGGCTGAGCCGCCCGCAGAGCGGCCGGCGGGGTGGACGTTCGTCCGATCGACCGCCGATGCTCGGCTACCGTTGAGGAGCACAGGACTTCCATATGCCACGGAGGCACCTCACAGCGGAGGCCCCGGGGATCCTGCCCCCGGAGCCCATGACGTCGGCCGGCCCGCCGCAGCCCAGCTCCGGCGGGACCTTCCACCTGCGCCAGGGCGGTCCGGGCCCGACGCCGGTCGTCGTGCCGTCGCCCACCGAGGTCCTCACCCTGCAGGACTGCGCGGCCCTGCTGCAGGTCGACTCCGGCGCGCTGCGCCGCTTGGCCGAGGCGGGCGAGCTGCCGGGGCGCCGCATCGGCGGCCACTGGCGCTTCTCCCGCTGGGCCGTCCTCGACTGGCTCGCCCAGGGCGGGCAGACGCGCACCGCGTCCTACCAGCAGCCCGGGCTGCGCCGCGTCAGCTGAGCGCGGCGCCGGCGGTCCGGCGTGGCCGGGGGCGCCGGTCCCGTACCCTCGCAGGGGTGACCACGCGCTCGCCCCGGCCGTCCGCCGCCGTCGCCGCGCTCGTGCTCGCCGCGCTGGCGGCGGCCGTCGTCGCCGCCGCCCCGGCCTCCGCCGCGGTGCCGCGCATCGCCGGCGGGGCGCCCGCCGACATCGCCTCGGTGCCGTGGCAGGTGTACGTCGCGAACGCCGTCCAGGGCACCGCGTGCGGCGGCGCCGTCCTCGACGAGCGCCGGGTCCTGACCGCCGCCCACTGCCTCGAGCACGGCTCGGCGGCGGGGGTGACCGTCGTCGCCGGGCTCAGCGACGTGAGCGGCTGGGCGCCGGGCCGCACGCCCCCGGGCGGGCAGGCGGTCGCGGCCGCGTCGGTGCGCCTGCACCCGGGCTACCTGGCCGACCCGCCGGCCGACGACGTCGCCGTGATCGAGCTCGCCGCCCCGCTCGACCTGTCGGGGGCGGCCCCGCGCCCGATCCCGCTCGCCCCGGCCGGCGGCGCGCCCGCTCCGGGGACGGCGCTGCTCGTCAGCGGCTACGGCCGGCACGGCGCCGACGCGCCCGCCGGCGGGCGGCTCTTCGCCGCGACGGTCACCGCGCTGCCGCCCTTCGCCTGCCTGGCGGCGGTCGCGCCGAACCGGTCGGCCGGGGCGCTGTGCGCGACCGCGGGCGACGGCGCCCCGTGCTTCGGCGACAGCGGCGGCCCGCTCGCCGCCGGCGGCGTCCTCGTCGGGATCGTCAGCACCGGCGCCTCGGCGGCGGCGTGCGCTGGCCGCTCCCCGGACGTCTACGTCGACGTCGCCGCGCCGGAGATCCGGGCCTTCATCGACGGCGCCGACGACCCGCCGCGCGCCCCGCGGCTCACCGCCCCGCCGCGGCTGCGCAGCGTGAACCCGCCGGTCGTCGGCAGCCCGATGCGCTGCGAGGCGGGCGCCTGGAGCGGGGCCGGCGCGATCGCGTACGCGTTCGTCGACGCCGCCACCGGCGCGGTCCTCCAGCAGGGGCCGCGGGCCGCGTTCGTCCCCGGCCGCGCCCAGGTCGGGGTGACGGTCGCCTGCATGGTCGAGGCCGCCGGGGCGGGTGGCGTGTCGCGGGCGCGGACCGGCACCGCCCCGGCGATCCGGCCCGACGCGGTCGCGCCGCAGGCCGTCCTGCGCTCGGTCCGCTGCCGCGCCGGGCGCTGCGTCGTGCGCCTCCAGGCCGCCGACCGCAACTCGACCGGGCCGCTGCGCGTCCGCGTCACCGCCCGGCCGGCCGGCGCCCGCCGCGCCGTGCGGCTGCAGGCCCGCCACGCCGGCGGCGTCGACTGGGTCGCCTCCGGCCGGGTCCCGCGCGGCCGCGCCGTCGTCCGCGTCGAGGTCCGCGACGCCGCCGGCAACCGCGCCGCCGGCCCGTCGCTGACGCGCACGGTGCGCGTCCGCTAGCGGCCGTCGTCGGCCTGCGGGTCGCGCGCGAGGTAGTCCGGGCTGGCGATGAGGAAGACGCCGGTGACGACGAACCCGACGAGCGCGAGGACGCCGAACAGCCGCGTGTACCAGGCCTCGAACGGGATCATGAGGACGATCCCGAGCACGAACAGGGCGGGGCAGAGGCGGCGCAGCGTCACGGGCGGGGCTCCTGGGGATGGTCGCCGGCGGTGATCGGCCGGTAGCGCTGGTCGAGCGGCTCGAAGCGCTGGTCGAGCGTCCCGCGCAGCACGAGCCGGTAGAGGAGGACGAGCGACGGCACGAGGACGAGCAGCCCGGCGCCGACCGCGATCAGCAGCGCCGCGAGCGTCGCGTCGTCGGCGGCCGCCTCGTCGAGCGTGAGCGAACCGGGCAGGAGGTCGGGGCTCTGCGCGAACGCCCAGCCGAGCACGACGCAGGCGACGGCGCCGGCGGCGGTCCAGCGGGCGGGCGCCATGCGGCGGGTCCACACGAGCCCCATGGTGACGATCCCGAACGCGGCCGAGGCGAGCACGGCGACGAGCCCGCCGCCGGAGGTCAGCCCGTCGAACAGGTCGCGGGCCTCGGCGCGCACGACGAACAGGCCGCCGATCGCCAGCGCGCCCGCGACGACGCCGGCGCCGAGCGCGCGCCGCCGGAACGCCTCGACGAGGTCGGGCAGGTCCGCGCGCACCGCGTCGGCGGCGAGGTAGACGGCCGACACGTAGGCGCCGGTGGCGACGGCGAGGACGCCGACGAGGATCGACGTCGGGTTCAGCCACGAGTCCAGCGGCGGGCCGAGCGCGTTGCCCTCGGGGACCTCGCCGGCGGCGATGCCGCCGATCGCGGCGCCCATGCAGAACGGCACGATCACCGACGACAGCGCGAACACGGCGCCGACGACGCGCGCCTCGGCGATCGTCGCCGCCTGCCCGCGCACCGCGAACGCGACGCCGCGGAAGATGATCCCGAGCGCCGCGCCGAAGAGCGGGACGTAGAGCGTCGACATGACCGACCCGAAGAAGACCGGGAAGGCCGTCCACAGCACGACGAGCACGAAGATGAGCCACACGTGGTTGGCCTCCCACACCGGGCTCATCGAGCGCTGGATCAGCCCGCGCACGCGCCCGCCGCGGTGCGCGCCGCCGGCGGTGAGGTCCCAGAACCCGGCGCCGAGGTCGGCGCCGCCGAGGACCGCGTAGGCGGTCAGCCCGATCATCGCCAGCGCCAGGCAGACCTCGGCCATCACGCGGCCTCCACCGGGACCCCGACCTCGACGTCGGGCGGGCGGCGGGCGAGCCGCCGCAGCAGCCAGACGACCGTGGCCGCCAGCGTCAGGTAGACGGCGAGCGCGACGAAGAACGCGACCGGCAGGCCACCGGCGTCGGTGACGGCGTCCTCGACGCGCATCACCCCGTAGACGATCCACGGCTGGCGGCCGACCTCGGTCGTGATCCAGCCGGCGATGAGCGCGATCCCGGCCAGCGGGCCGGCGGCGACGACGAGCCGGTAGAACCACGGCGAGCGCGGCAGGCGCCGCCTCCGCCACCAGACGACCGCGTAGAAGACGCCGACGAGCGCGAGCAGGGTGCCGATGCCGATCATCGTCTGGAACGCGTAGCGCACCACGTTCACCGGGCCCGGCCGGTCGTCGGGCGGCACCGAGGTCAGGCCCTGCACGGTCGCGTCCGGGTCGTGGAAGGCGAGGATCGAGAGGAGGTCGGGGATCGCGATCGCGCCCTTGACCTCCTCGTCGGACTCGTCGTACCAGCCGAGGATGTGGAACGGGGCGCCGGACTGCGTCCTGGGCAGCCCCTCGAACGTCGCGAGCTTCACCGGCTGGACCTCGGCGACCTCGCGCCCGGCCCAGTCGCCGAGGACGACCTGCACGGGGGCGACGAGACAGGCGACAGTGAGCGGCACGACCATCCCGACGCGGACGTAGCGGGTGCGCCGCCCGCGCAGCCACGCGAACGCGTACACGCCGGCGACGGTGAACCCGGCGACCATGTACCCGGCCGCGTACATGTGGACGAGCTCGTGCCAGAAGTAGCTGTTGAACAGCGCCTCCCACGGGCGGATGTTCACGACGTCGCCGTTGACGACGTCGAAGCCGACCGGGTTGTTCATCCACCCGTTCACCGAGATCACCATGAGCGAGCCGGTGACGCCGGTGATGACGATCGGCACCCCGGTCAGGAGGTGGGCGCGCCTGGGGAGGCGGTCCCAGCCGTAGACGTAGATCGCGATGAAGATCGCCTCGAGGAAGAACGAGACGCCCTCGAGCGCGAACGCGATCCCGAACACGTCGCCGAACGTCGCCATGAAGTTCGGCCACAGCAGCCCGAACTCGAACGACAGGATCGTGCCGGTCACGACGCCGACGGCGAACAGGATGAGCATGACCTTCGACCAGCGCTTGGCCAGCGCCTTGTACGTGGGGTCGCCGGTGCGCAGGTGGAGGCCCTCCATGAAGAGGACGATCGCCGGGAACGCGATCCCGAAGCAGACGAGCGGGATGTGGAAGGCGAGCGACATCGCCTGCAGCTCGCGGGCCCAGAGGAGATGCTCCTGGGCGGGCTCCCCGAGCCGACCCGTGACCTCGGCCGCCGCGAGCAGGAACGCGCTCATCGCGTCCGGACCCTAGCGGGTCGCGGCCGCTACCGTTGCCCCCATCATCAGCCTGCCCGACACACCGCCCGACGAGCCCGGCGGCGGCGCCGAGGTCACCCCGCTGCGCGCGGTCGCGGGCCGCGGCGACCCGCCGGCCGGCCACCACGCTCTTCGCCCGGCGCCGGAGCCCGAGGTGCTGACCCTCGAGGAGGCCGCCCAGCTGCTGCGGGTCCCCGCCGACTTCCTGCGCGCCCGCGCGGAGGCGGGGGAGGTGCCGGGCCGCCGCCTCGGCGACGAGTGGCACTTCCGCCGCGAGGCGCTGCTGGCGTGGCTGGGCGCGGTCAGCTGATGACGGCCAGCGCGCCCGGGCGCACCGTGTAGCGCGCCTCGGCGACCGTGCCGACGTAGTCGCCGTCGACCTGCAGCGGCAGCTCGCGCTCGTCGAGCGTGCGGACGGTGACCGCCCCGACGCCCTCGACGTGCGCGACGCGGCGGTGGTCGACGACCCGCAGGCCGCGCGACAGCGCGCGGGCGGCGATCGTCGGGATCGCGAGCGGGCTCGTGCGCTCGAGGACGACCGCGCTCAGCGTCCCGCCGTCGAGCGTGGCGCCCTCGGCCAGCGAGATCGGCCGGTCGCCGAAGTACGTGTACGGGTCGCCGTTCTGGACGATCGCGGTGACGCCGGTCGCCTGCTCGCCGCCGTCGGTCTCGACCGCCATCCGCGGCGGGTTGCGCAGGTACTCCCGCAGGAACGCCCCGACCGCCGCGGCGGTGAAGAAGTACGGGCCGAAGCGGGCCTTCAGGTGCGGGCGGGCGTCGACGCGGCGCACGACGGTCGCGTCCAGGCCGACGCCGGAGGAGAACGTGAAGGCGCGCTCGTTCACGAGCGGCAGGTCGATGCGGCGCGGCTCCCAGCGGTCGGCGAGCGCGAGCAGGTGCTCGGTCGCGTCGACGATCTCGTTCGGGATCCCGAGCATCCGGCACAGGACGTTCGTGTTGCCGCCCGGCAGCGGGAAGATCGGCGTGTCGGAGCCGATGAGGCCGTTGACCGCCTCGTTGACCGTCCCGTCGCCGCCGAACGTGACGACGACGTCGTAGCCCTCGTCGGCGGCCTGGCGGGTCAGCTCGGTCGCGTGGTCGCGGCGCTCGGTGTCGATCGCGGTCACGTCGTAGCGGCCCTGGAGGGCGTAGACGACGAGCGTGCGCAGCCGCTCGGAGACCGTCGTCGCGTACGGGTTGACGATGACGAGCATCCGCCGGCGCTCGGCGGCGGCGTCGGCGTGGGTGGCGGCGGCGAGCGCCTCGAGCTGGGAGAGGGAGAGGGCGGCGGAGCTGGAGGATGAGGCCATGGCGGTCCGCGTGAAGCTACACCGGGCCGGGCGCGCGGGTTACCGCGTCAGGCCGGATGTCCGGGCTCGATCCGCCGGGCCGCCCCGAAGCGCAGCGCCGGGCCGCCGTCGCGGTGCTCGGCCCACACCGGGTCGAGCAGGAGCGCCTCGTGGTCGCCGACGTCGATCCGCTCGCGCACCGCGCCGACGAAGCGGTTCGGGCAGCCGTCGAGCAGCGGCACGCCGTGCGGGCCCTCGCGCCAGGCGCAGCGGGCGAGCTTGTCGACCTCGTCGCCGGTCTCGTCGCCGAACAGGTCGGCCAGCCCGGCGGCCGCGGCCGGGACGACGTGGACGCCGAGGTGCGTCGCGCGCCGGGCGACCCGGTGGGTGCGGTTCGCCTTCGACAGGCAGGCCAGGAAGCGCGGCGGGTCGATCGAGCACGGGGTCCCGAACCCGATCAGGCAGCCGGCGCGCTCGCCGCCGGCGGCGGCGGTGACGATGAGCATCGGCCCGTCGAGGGCGAGGGCGAGGCCGCTGAACGCGCGGCGGACGGGGTCGTCAGAGCCAGCCACGCCGGCGGAAGTACCCGATCATGGCGAGCAGCAGCACGACCATCGTGGCGATGAGCAGCCAGAAGGAGGTGCCGTCGCCCTCGCCGGGCACGTGGACGTTCATGCCCCAGATCGAGGCGACGAACGTCAGCGGCAGCACGATGACGCTGATCGAGGTCAGGACCCGCAGGATGTCGTTGACGCGGTGGGAGATGACCGACTCGTTCGTGGACTCGAGCGCCTCGATCACCTCCTTGTAGTTCTCGAGCATGTCCCAGATGCGCTCGGACGCGTCGACGATGTCGTCGAAGTAGAGCTCGAGGTCCTCGGCGACGTAGCGGCGCGTGCGCTCGAGGTCGCGCAGGGCGGCGCGCTGCGGGCGGACGATCTTGCGGAAGTTGATGATCTCCTGCTTGACGTTGGAGATGTCGCGCACGATCTCCTCGGAGCGCCCCTCGAAGATGTCCTCCTCGAGGCGCTCGAGCTTGTTGCCCATCTTGCGCAGCATCGGGAACGACGCGTCGACGCAGTCGTCGACGATCTTGTAGAGCAGGTAGCCGGCGCCCTTCGCGAACAGCTGGGTGCGCAGCTCCTCGTCGCGGCGGCAGCGGTCGAACAGGTAGTCGAGCGGCTGGATCGGCTCGTTGGGCAGCGTGATGACGAAGTCGCTGCCGACGAACACGTCGAGCTCGGCCGCGTTCAGGCGGCCGACCTGCTTGTCGAAGCGCGGGAAGTGCAGGACGACGAACAGGTAGTCCTCGTACTCGTCGACCTTCGGGCGCTGGTTGCGCGAGTAGACGTCCTCGTAGGCGAGCGCGTGGAACTCGAAGCGCTCCTCGAGCCAGGCGCGCTCCATGGGGCGGGGACGCTCGATGTTGATCCAGCGCAGGCCGGCCGCGTCGATCTCCTCGACGCGCGGCGCGCTCGGGCTCTCAGGCTGCGGGCCGACCGGGATCCGGCGCGGGCCACGGCGCAGGCGAGGCAGGTTCGGCATGGGGACTTCGCGCCTCGTCGCTCGTCGTGGGTGTCTGGTCCGCCAGCGGCACGGCCCTGAGTGTACTTCGCGCCGGACGGCTGATCGAGACGCGCTGGCTCGATTGCGGGCCGCCGTGTATCCTGCCGATCGACATAGCTGGACACATCCAGAGGGGTGGAGGGACTGGCCCGATGAAGCCCCGGCAACCCCCCGCGTCGCGCCGGCGTGGGGAAGGTGCCAATTCCTGCGAGATGTGGCGGCGGTTTTTCCCTTTCTGAAGACCTTCGCCACCTGACCGGCGGAGGTTTTTTCACATGGGCGCGACCAACCTGAGGTGTCGGGAGTGCGGCACGAGCTACGAGCTCGAGGCCCGCTACGTCTGCGAGCAGTGCTTCGGCCCCCTCGAGGTGGCCTACGACCACGACGGCCTGGCCGACGACCGCGACGCGCTGCGCCGGCGCATCCAGGCCGGCCCGCAGAACATCTGGCGCTACAGCGACTTCCTGCCGCTCGAGGCGCCGCCCGGCCCGTCGAGCCGCGTCCTGTCGCGCGTCGGGCTGCCCGCCGGGTGCACGCCGCTGATCCGGGCCGACCGGCTGGCCGAGCGCCTCGGCCTCGGCGAGGTGTGGGTCAAGAACGACGCGCACAACCCGACGCACTCGTTCAAGGACCGCGTCGTCGCCGTCGCCTCCCAGCGGGCCCGCGAGCTCGGGTTCGACACGCTCGCGTGCGCGTCGACGGGCAACCTCGCCAACGCGGTCGCCGCGCAGGCCGCCGCGCTGGGGCTGCCGTCCTACGTCTTCATCCCGGCCGACCTCGAGGAGCAGAAGATCCTCGGGACCGGCGTCTACGGCACGAGCCTCGTCAAGGTGCGCGGCACCTACGACGACGTCAACCGGCTCTGCACCGAGATCTCCGGCGAGCGGGAGCGGTGGGCGTTCGTGAACGTGAACATGCGCCCGTACTACGCCGAGGGCTCCAAGACGCTCGCCTACGAGATCGCCGAGCAGCTCGGCTGGAGCACCCCGGACCGCGTCGTCGCCCCGATCGCGTCCGGGTCGCTGTTCACGAAGATCGCCAAGGGCTTCCAGGAGTGGCTCGACCTCGGCCTGATCGAGGGCGCGGCGCCGACGATGAACGGCGCCCAGGCCGCGGGCTGCTCGCCGGTCGCGGAGGCGTTCGCGGCGGGCACCGACGTCTGCCGCCCGGTCAAGCCGGACACGATCGCGAAGTCGCTGGCGATCGGCAACCCGGCCGACGGCCCGTACGCGGTCGAGCTCGCGCGCGAGACGAACGGCGCGGTCGACGCCGTCACCGACGACGAGATCCGCGCCGGCATCCGGCTGCTCGCCGAGACCACCGGCATCTTCACCGAGACCGCGGGCGGCGTCACCGCCGCGACGCTGGCCAAGCTGGCCGAGCGCGGCGACATCGGCGCCGACGAGCGCGTCGTCCTCGTCATCACGGGCGACGGCCTCAAGACGCTCGACGCGGTCCGCGGCACGTTCGAGTCCCATGAGATCGAGCCCCGCTTCGACGACTTCGAGGCGCGGGTCGAGGAAGGAGTCCACGTCTGATGGCCGTGACGGTCAAGATCCCGACGCAGCTGCGCTCCGCCACCGGCGGGCAGGCCGAGGCGTCGGTGGAGGGTTCCACCGTCGGCGAGGTCCTCGAGGCGCTCTACGCGCAGCACGACGGGCTTCGCGATCGGATCTGCGGGGAGGACGGCCAGCTGCGCCGCTTCGTCAACGTCTACGTCGGCGGGGAGGACATCCGCTTCCTCGACGGCCTGAGCACGCCCGTCGCCGCCGGCGGCGAGGTGACGATCCTGCCCGCGGTCGCGGGCGGCTGAGCTGAGCGGGCTGTCCGACCGCGCGGTCGCCGAGCGCGCCGCGCGGGCCGCCGGCGCGGCGGCGCCCCCCCCGCCCCGCGGGGCGCGGGGCCGGGCGGCGCAGCGCGCCGTGCCG